>JALYNE010000353.1 GCA_030773375.1 Pseudomonadota bacterium | reverse complement strand
GGTCCAGCCGCGGCCGAGAACCCGGCCGCCTTTGACGACTAGGCAGCCGACATTCGGATTGGGTGCGGACCGCCCGCGACCGCGCTCGCCGAGCGCGATCGCTTCCGCCATCCAGCGCGCGTCACTTCTCATCCATGCCGAGTCTGCGCTCGAGCTCCTGGAACTGGCGCTGGCGCTCGGCGGCGGCCGCCTGGCGCTCCGCCTCGTGCTTGAGCTGGGCGGCCTTGATCTCGGCGTCGGTCCGGTTCGCACCCCAGCTGTCGACATAGATGAGCTGCTCGCCGGGGGCGATGTTGGTGTTGGCATCCCTGATGAAGGTCGCGATGATCACGATCGGCATGAGCACGGCAACAAAGGCGGCGATCCACTGCACGCGGCTCCGTTCGCGGGCGAACACACGGAGGTCTGCAATGAGGGCACGGGGTGATGCTGGACGGGGAAGCGGCATGTCCGGAAAGATAGGGGCGGCGCCCCGCCCGCGCCACCCCCAGAACCGCAGAAGATCAGGCAGCAAGCCGGAAGTGCACCGTCATCGTCTTGCGGCTTTCAACCGGCTCGCCATCGACAGTGGCAGGCTTGAATCCTTCTTTGCTGCTGCTGCTCGTTGTGGTGTGCCCGGCTACTCGGCCATCATCGACGACAGATCGGGGCTGGTCTCGACGACTCGCTCCGCCATCACCCGGCCATATTCGCTGCGGATGACGACATTCTGCTCGAGCGTCGGCTGGCCGGCGCGGCAGGCGGCGTCGTAGCCGAGAAGCTGCGTCGTTTGGTCGCGCTCGCCCTCCGAAAGGCGAAGCCAAGCCTCTTCCATCATCGTCGCGCCGCCTTTGCCATCCGTCTCGACCCCGCCCGACTCGGTGAGCTTCGCCACCGCTTCACGCGTTTTCGAGCAAAGCTCTTCCGGCAGCTTGGTGGCGATCCGGCCGCCGGCCAGGGGGTCGGCCGGTCCTTCGCATGCCCAGAGCAGGAGCGCAGCCAGCAGGGCCGCGCCCGTTTTCAAGTCTGTCATCACGCCGCCGCCTCCCTCAAACGCGCCACGGCCTTGTCCTTGCCGATGAGGGTGACGAGCGGGGCCATTTCGGGGCCGCTGTCGCGCCCGGTCAGCGCGCGCCGCAACGGCAGGAAAAGCTTTTTGCCGGCTCGCCCGCTGCTTGCCTTCAAAGCCCCGGTGAGGGCGGCCCATGGGTTTGACGTCCAATCGAGACCCTCAGCCGTCTCAGCAGCTTCGCGCAGGAACTCCCGGTCCTCCTCGGCAGCGGGAGCGGAGACGGGCCCTTCGAGGACGTGCCACCAATCGGCGGCCTCTTCGAGCCTGCCGAGGTTCGGCCGGATCGCCTCCCACGCATCGGCGCCCATCCCCGCCGGCAGCCGCTCGGCAACAGCGGCATAGGGGAGCTGGTGGATGATGCGGGCATTGAGGCTGGCGAGCTCTTCCAGATCGAAGCGCGCCGGCGCGCGGCCGAACGTCCCGAAGTCGAAGCCCGCGATCAAAGGCTCGGCGTCCACCACCGGTTCGACGGGAAGGCTGGTCCCGATCCGGGCAAGCTTGGCAAGGATCGCGATCGGCTCGAGCCCGGCCTCGCGCATCGCGTCGATGCCGAGCGATCCCAGCCGCTTGGAGAGCTTGCCTTCCGACCCGGTAAGCAAGGCCTCGTGCGCGAAAGCCGGGGTGCTTGCGCCGAGCGCCTCGAACATCTGGAGCTGAAGGCCGGTATTGGTGACGTGATCCTCGCCCCGGACGACGTGAGTGATGCCCATGTCAATGTCGTCGACGACGCTCGGCAGCATGTAGAGCCAGCTTCCATCCTCGCGCCGGATCACCGGGTCCGAAAGCAGCGCGGGATCGAAATGCTGGGGGCCGCGAACGAGGTCGTTCCACTCGATGGGCCGGCTATGGTCGAGCTTGAAGCGCCAGTGCGGCCGGCGCCCCTCCGCTTCGTAGCGCACGGCATCCTCGGCCGTGAGGCTCAGCGCCGCGCGGTCGTAGACCGGGGGTTTGCCGCGGCTCAACTGGACCTTGCGCTTCAAGTCGAGCTCCTGCGCGGTCTCATAGGCCGGGTAGACGCGGCCCTCGGCGCGCAGCCGCTCGAGCGCGGCTTGATAGCAAGCGAAGCGCTGCGACTGCCGATACTCCTCGTCCGGCGAGAGGCCGAGCCAGGCAAGATCGTCACGGATCGCCTGCGCGAACGCTTCGCTGGATCGTTCCTGGTCGGTGTCGTCGAGGCGGAGGATGAACCTGCCGCCATTCTTGCGCGCCCACAGCCAGTTGTGCAGCGCCGTCCGGATGTTGCCGACGTGGATCCGGCCGGTGGGGGAAGGCGCAAAGCGGGTCGTGACGGTCATGGCCGGGCTCTAAAGCACTTCCCGAAAAAGTGGGAACGGGTTTTTCGGCCAGGAAGTGAGTGAGACCGACGAGATCACTTCCCGAAAGAGTGCAACCGGTCTTTCGGCCAGGAAGTGCCTCGGAGCGAAGCAGGGACAGTACTTGCCGGGCCATCAGTCTTGCCTTCGCTCGGCTTGGCCGTAAGGAGGCGTCGCTGCTTTTCCGGGAGTCTTCCATGAAGTTGATGGCGGGCAATTCGAACGTTCCTTTGGCCCAGGCCATTGGCAAATATCTCGAGCTGCCGATCACCGAGGCGAGCGTCCGCCGCTTCGCCGACGAAGAGATCTTCGTCGAGATCCACGAAAATGTCCGCGGCGAGGACGTCTTCGTGATCCAGTCGACGGCTTACCCGGCCAACGACAATCTGATGGAGCTCCTGATCTGCATCGATGCGCTGCGGCGTTCGTCCGCGCGGCGGATCACGGCGGTGGTTCCTTATTTCGGCTATGCGCGCCAGGATCGGAAGCCGGGGCCGCGCACGCCCATTTCCGCAAAGCTGGTCGCCAACCTGATCACGGTCGCCGGTGCCAACCGGGTGCTCTCGGTCGATCTTCACGCCGGCCAGATTCAGGGCTTCTTCGACATCCCGACCGACAATCTCTACGGCGCGCCGGTGATGTCCTCTGACATCCAGGCGCGCTTCAACGGCCGCAACATCACGGTCGTCTCGCCCGACGTCGGCGGGGTGGTCCGCGCCCGCGCGCTTGCCAAGCGCCTCAACAACGCGCCGCTCGCGATCGTCGACAAGCGCCGCGAGCGCCCGGGCGAATCGGAAGTGATGAACATCATCGGCGACGTGTCCGGCCGCTTCTGCGTGCTGGTCGACGACATCGTCGATTCGGCGGGCACGCTCTGCAACGCCGCCGCCGCCCTGAAGGAAGGGGGCGCCGAGGAAGTGGTCGCTTATTGCACGCACGGCGTCCTTTCGGGCGCCGCCGTGTCGCGCGTCGAGACGTCGGCGCTGACTGAGCTCGTCATCACCGATTCGATCGCCGCCTACGAAGCCGCGGGCTCGAGCAGCAAGGTCCGCATCCTCACCATCGCGCCGCTGCTCGCCGAAGCAATCCGCCGCATCGCCGACGAAGCTTCCGTGTCGAGCCTGTTCGACTGATGCCGACGGTCCTCATCACCGGCGCCGCCCGCGGGATCGGCCTCGAATTCGCCCGCCAATATGCCCAGGCCGGGTGGAGCGTCATCGGCACCTGCCGCGATCGCGCCGATGCCGAGAAGCTGGAAGCCCTGGGCGAGGTTAGGGCCGAGCTGCTCGACATGCGCGACCGGCCGGCGCTCGCCGCCTTCGCCGACCGCCTCGGGGGTGCTCCGCTCGATCTCTTCATCGCCAATGCAGGCATTACGGCGCCCGACAGCATGACGAGCGCCGAGGATGGCGATCGCTTCCTGGAAGTGCTGGCGGTGAACAGCGTCGCGCCG
>JALYNE010000352.1 GCA_030773375.1 Pseudomonadota bacterium | reverse complement strand
GCCATCGCCGAGCTTTCGGCCAAGCAGTCATCCGAACCCGGGGTGGTGGCCGAGCAGGCGCGGCTCAACCGGGACTATGAGGTGCTGAAGCGGCAATATGACAAGCTGCTCGAGGATCGCGAGACGGTGCGCCTCCGTAGCGACATCCAGAACAAGACCGACGCCGTCCAGGTCAAGGTGATCGATCCTCCCTCGCGCCCGACCGTGCCGGTCGCTCCGAACCGTCCGCTCTTGCTGACGATGATCCTGTTCGTGGCAGCAGGGGCAGGCATCGGTGCGGCCTTCGCCAAAGGCCAGCTCCAGGCGACGTTCCCGAACCAGGGCCGCCTGGAGCAGGTCACCGGCCTGCCGGTGCTCGGAGCGGTGAGCGAGGTCTTCACGTCCGAGCGCAAGGCTGAACGCGCGCAACGGCTGAAATGGTTTGTCGGGGCAGGGGGCGCGCTTGCGGCGAGCTACTTCGTCCTCATGGCCGTCGAATTCTGGCAGCGCAGCACGGTGGCTTGAGGAGCCGATATGAACCAGCACAGCAGTCTCACGCCTTCCAGCGGATCGCTCCTCGAGCGTGCTGCCGAAGTATACGGATTCGGCGCCGTCGATCGCGCAGCTTCCGCCGCACCCGCAGCAATGGCACCGGCCCCGGAACCCTTTTTTCCTGAGTTTTCAGACGGTGAGGCGGCCGCCGAGCCGTTCTTCGCGGAGCCGACAGCCGAGCGGCCCGACAGTGAGCCGTTCTTCCCGGAAGCCCTGGACGAAGGCGCTGCCGAGCCGCCGCAGGGCGCCGCGCCCTCTGCCCGCCGCCAGGGTGTTGTTGATCGCGACAGCCTTCGTGAAGGCGGATTCATCCTGCCTGAAGCGCCGGTGAGCGCGCTGGCCGAAGAATTCCGCATCATCAAGCGGCAGCTCCTCCAGGCGGCGAGCGGCAAGACCGGCATCCCGGAAGACAAGAGGCAGACCATCCTCGTCTGCTCGGCAAGGCCCGATGACGGCAAAACCTTCTGCGCGGTCAACCTCGCGCTGTCCATGGCGAGCGAGAAGGACGTTGAAGTGCTGCTCGTCGACGGGGACTTCTCCAAGCCCGAGATCCTGTCGATCCTCGGCATCGAGGGCGGGCCCGGCTTGATCGACGCCATTGCGGATCCCGCTTCCGATCCTGAGGCCTTCGTGATCCAGACCGATATCGAGCGGCTTTCGGTTATGCCCGCAGGGCGCCAATCGAACAACGTCACCGAGCTGCTCGCTTCGCGGCGGACCCGTCAGGTTTTGGACGTCCTCACCACGCGCCACTCAAAAAGGGTCGTGATTTTCGATTCCCCACCAACGCTGGTTGCGTCCCCCGCGACGATCCTTGCCAGCAAGGTTGGCCAGATCGTGATGGTGGTGCGGGCAGATAAGACCAGGGAGTCCGACCTTCGGGAAGCAGTCGGGCTCCTCTCCGGATGCGAGCATCTCAGTCTCATGCTGAACGGCGCCGGCTTTGCGACAACCAGCCGGCGGTTCGGCAGCTATTATGGATACGGCCAATGAAGATGAAGCTTGCCTTTGTCGCCAGCCGCGCGATCCGCGCGCTCGGCTTGTCCACCCTCGCGGCCGGAATCGGCCTGGCCGTTGCGGCGCCCGCGGTGGCGGCGCGAACCGCAATCGTCCCTTACCTGGAGGTACAACAGGTGCTGAGCGCCGACCTCAACGAAGGCGATGTCCTTACCTATACCAGCCTCGCGGCGGGCGTCGACGCCCGCAGCAGCACGCGCAGCGCGCAAGGCCAGGTCAGCTATCGCTACGAGCGCCGCATCGCGTGGGACGACGATCTTGCCGACGAGGACGTCCATACCGGGCTTGCCGCCGTCAGGGCGGAGCTCATCCCGAACATGCTGGCGATGAACGCCGGCGCGCTCGCGACCCGCGCCCGCGTCGATGGTCGCGGACCGATTTTCGGCTTCAGCAGCGCCGATAGCCGTAACCTCGCCGACGTCTACAGTCTCTACGCCGGGCCGGACTTCTCCTCGACCGCAGGCCTGCTCGACGTCGCTGCAAGCTATCGCCTCGGCTACGTCAAGGTCGATAACCAAAGCCTCGCCGGATTTCCGCTCCTGCCGGGCGCATCGGTTTACGATCGCTACGACAGCTCCACCAACCACACGGCCAATGTCAGCGTCGGCATGGCTCCGGGGGTACTCCCATTCGGCTGGACTGCGTCCGCGGGCTATGCGCGCGAGGATGTCGATCGTCTCGATCAGCGGTTCGAGGGCAAGTTCGTTCGCGGCGACGTCCTCCTTCCGCTTTCTCCGACCTTTGCCCTCACTGGCGGCGTCGGATACGAAAAAATCGAATCAAGCCAAAGTGATGTCATTCGCAATGAAGGCGGCGTGCCAATTGTGACGCCAGGCGGACGCTTGATCGCTGACCCGAGCAAGCCGCGCCTTCTCGCCTATGACCAGAGCGGCCTCATCTGGGACGCCGGCGTGATCTGGCGCCCGAGCCGTCGCACCGAAGTTCAGGGACGCGTCGGCCGCCGCTATGGCGACACCGCCTACACGGGTTCCATCAAGCACAAGCTCAATTCCGCTTACGCGATCACCGGCTCGGTCTACGACAGCGTCGACAGCTTCGGGCGCATCGTGGTTGCTGATCTGGCGAACGTTCCGACGAACTTCCGTGTCGGGCGCAACCCGCTCAATCCTGGAGCGGGCGGCATCGGCGGCTGCGTGTTCGGGAACGATCCGGGCACAGGCTCGTGCCTCGACGACGCCTTCCAGGCGATCAGCACGGCCAACTTCCGCAATCGCGGTGCCAACGTCCTTCTTTCAGGAGGGCGCGGCCCTTGGTCGGTGGGGATCGGCGCAGGCTACTCACAGCGCAAATATTTCTCGCCCGACGTCCTGAATGGCTTTGCGCTGGATCGCTTTTCAGATGAAAGCGTCCACATCTCGGGCAGCCTGAGCCGTCAGCTCAGCCGCACTTCCGGACTGGGCGTCGAGGCTTATGCAAGCTGGTTCGACAGCGGCGCCGTTGGGGCCGATGCGGTGTTCGGTACCGGCATCACCGGCAGCTACCACCAGAGCTTCCTCTTGGATCGGTTGCAGGGGCACGCGGCGATCGGCCTCTACACGACAGACTCCGGCACCTTCGACAGCACCGTCGCGCAGGCGCTGGTCGGTCTCAGATACTCATTCTAAGCCAAGGCGCGCGCCGCCAGGGAGACGACCTGATGTACACCGATTTCTACGGCCTCAGCGAACGGCCCTTTCAGCTGACCCCTGACGCGCGCTTTTATTTCGAAAGCCGCACCCACAAGAAAGCCATGGCCTATCTCGGCTACGGCCTGGCCCAGGGCGAGGGCTTCATCGTGATCACCGGGGATATAGGCGCGGGCAAATCGACGCTTGTCGCCCATCTCATGGCAACGATCGATCGCGCGCGGCTGAACGCGATCAACATCGTTTCGACCCAGGTCGAGGGCACAGACATGCTGCGCCTGGTCGCCCAGGGACTTGGTCTCAGCACTAGCGGAATTGAAAAAGCACAGCTTTTGGAGATGGTTGAAGCGAAGCTCGAAGAGCAGGCGCGAACGGGAAGGCGCACACTCCTCATTGTCGATGAGGCGCAGAACCTCCCCGTTTCCGCTCTCGAAGAGCTGCGCATGCTTTCGAATTACCAGGTTGCCGGGCGCGCGCTGCTTCAGATCTTCCTTCTGGGCCAGCCGGAATTCCGCGATGAGCTCGCGAAGAGCGAAAGCCTCGAGCAGCTCCGTCAGCGGGTGATCGCGACGCATCACCTCGAACCGATGGCCGAGCATGAGCTCGGGCCGTACATCCTCCACCGCTTGGAGCTTGC
>JALYNE010000351.1 GCA_030773375.1 Pseudomonadota bacterium | reverse complement strand
GGGAAAGATTTCGGACGCTTCGAGGGTATCCGCCTCGAGGGCACCGCCATCCAGATTGGCAGCAGCATGATCAAAAGGCGCTGCTGCGGCCGGCTCCAATTCCCAAGCGAGGGAAGGGTCGGCGAAATTCGGAGCCAAAGCCGCCCCGACGGCAGCCACGGCAAAAGCCGCAGCGCGAACGTAGCTGAACATCTGATCACATTCACTGGCGGTGCGGCCGGCCAAAGTTGCTGGATGCAAACGGCATCCAGTGGCTTGCCCCCCGTCTCGCGTGGCCGCTCGCCCCTGCCCCGGGCTTCAGCGCGACCCCCCGCTCTTCAAAAGGTGAGTTTTGGGTACGGGACGGAGGCGTAACGAGTCAAACCGACTCGTTCATTTCAGCGGCGAACCGTTCAGCTGACGGGACGTCCAGTTCCAAAACCCACAAATCGGGGTCAAATTCGCGCCGACGGGCCAGGAACTTTTGCTCCTCTAGCGCGTTTTCGAGCGGCCGATTCCCTACCTGTTGCCAAGCGTAGGATCCGTCCGGCTGCAACAGGCGCTCCAAAATTCGCGCTTTTCTGCCCTTTTCGGCCAGAATCACCATGACAGATCCGGCGAACGAATCGCCTTTTACGAGCACGGCCGCGAATCCCCCGAGTGATTCGGCTCGCCGGATCAGTGCGCCCACGAGGACTGAGGTCTTTAGCCGTGGCTCGATCACGTCACCGAGTTCCGGTCCGGTTGGCGGCCCGAGAGGCGGGTTCGCGATGTTCCGCCGCGGGCCGGTCAGGCCGCATGAAGGGTTTCGTTGCCCGAGAGCAGTGCGAAGATGGCGTCCCGCGAACGCGCCCCGCGAAGCTTTGCCAGTGTTGCCCGATCACGGAGCGCCCGGCTGACCCGTGCCAACGCCTTCAGATGATCCGCGCCGGCGTTCGGCGGGGAGAGAAGCAGGAAGACGAGGTCTACCGGAAGGTTGTCCACCGCCTGGAACTCGATCGGGCTGGTCAGCCGTGCAAAATATCCAAACATCTGCGGCAGCCCCTCGATTTTGCCGTGGGGAATAGCAACACCCGCGCCAAATCCGGTCGATCCGAGCCGCTCGCGTTCATTGAGGGTTGCCACGATGTCCTTGGTTTGAAGCCCTGTCGTCCGCGCTGCGGCTCCCCCGAGTTGCTGAAACAATGCTTTTTTGTTGGCGACGGTGAGCCGGGCGTCGATGCGATCGATCGCGAGGATATCGGAAAAATCGCTCATGCATCCACCCTGGGGGCACGTCCGCCCCCGCTCCTGACGAGTTACTGGCTGTAGGGCCGCGTCCGCAGTCTCAATCGCGCTGGGGCTCGACCCAGCCGATCGTTCCGTCGCACCGCCGATAGACCATGTTGAATGCGCCCGTGCCGCTGTTTCGAAACATCAGCGCATTGGTGTTGCGAAGGTCGAGCAGCATTACGGCGTCTGACACACTCGCATCGGGAATGTCGACGCGCGTTTCCGCAACGACAGGAGGATTGTCCTCGGCCTCTTCATCTTCGTCGGGGGCCTGGAACACGGTGTAAGACGCATCGCCCGCCATTTCGAGAGCAATCTCCGCTAGGCTCGGCGCTTGCCGGTCCTTGAGGCGGCGGGTGTAGCGGCGCAGCTGCTTCTCGATCTTGTCGGCTGCGGCGTCGAAGGCCGCATTCGCGTCGGCGGCTCGATCCGTCCCCTTGAGCACAACACCCTGCGGAACATAAGCGACGATCTCACAGGTGAAGCCGTGGTCGTGAGGGCCCTTTCCGAACGTCACTTGCGCAGAGATCACACGCGAGAAGTATTTTTCGGCGATTGCGCTCAAACGCCCATCGACGCGCTGGCGCAAGGCTTCGCCGGTATCGACCTGGTGACCAGAGACCCGGATATCCATCATCTTCTCCAGCTACGGAATTCGTCGCCGGATAGGCCCGCTGCTGACTATCCGTCAACGGCTCGCTTGGAGCCGACTCCATATAGGATCGACGAGCGTGGCTACAAATGCGGCGTGCTGCGCGAGTTCCTCATCGGTGGGAGCATGAGGCCGCGGCGGGCGCATCTGGACGACAATCGGCGCACTCCCAACAACCGCCTCTGCCTTCGGCGACTGGATAGGCTCGGCTGCAAGCGACAACCCGATCTGGCGCCCTCCGGTCAGCTCGACGTAACATTGCGCGAGGAGCTGCGCGTCGATCAGCGCGCCGTGCTTGATCCGCAGGCTTCTGTCGACGCCGAAGCGGGTGCAAAGCGCGTCCAGGCTGTGTTTGGCCCCCGGATGGCGCTGCCGCGCGAGCATGAGGGTGTCCACCATCCGGGAAACACAGACGAGCGGCCCGCCGCAGAGGCTAAGCTCATGATTCAAGAACCCGAAGTCGAAGCTAGCATTGTGGGCGACGAGCGGACTGTCGCTAAAAAATTCGAGCAGCTCTTCGCAAAGATCGTGAAAGCCCGGCTTGTCGGACAGAAACGCATCGGAAAGTCCATGCACCGCCTCCGCCCCGCTCGGCATCGACCGCCCGGGGTTGAAGTAGGCATGGAAGGTGCGGCCGGTCTCCACCCGGTTGACGAGTTCAACACAGCCGATCTCCACCATGCGATCGCCGGTGAGCGGATTGAGCCCCGTCGTCTCGGTGTCGAACACGATTTCACGCATCGGGCTACTATGAATCGTGCGCGCCGGCGAGACAAGCGACAATCTCCTTCACCGCGGCTCGAGTCGTCGCAATATCGCCGCCGGTCGGGATTACGAAGTCAGCCCGAGCGCGCTTCTCCGCGTCCGGCATCTGGAGCGCCAGGATCTTTGCGAACTTGGCTTCCGTCATTCCCGGCCGCGCAAGCACCCGCGCTCGCTGGATTTCCGCAGGGGCAGAGACAACAGCAACCTTGTCGACCTGCACCCATCCGCCTCTTTCGAACAGCAGGGGCACGTCGAGCACGACCAGTGGGGCCGCCGCATGTCGAGCCAGGAATTCTTCTCGCTCCCGCGCCACGGCGGGATGAATGAGTGCCTCGAGCCACTGCAGCTTTTCGCTCTCTCCAAGGACTGCCTCGCCGAGCGCCGTGCGGTTCACCCCCGCCTCGCCGGTAGTTCCGGGAAATTGCGCCTCGATCAGTCGCACCAACGCTCCACCCGGCCCCTGCAGCCGGTGCACCGCCGCGTCAGCATCAAACACCGGCACCCCTTCGTCCGAGAACATGCCCGCGACCGTCGACTTACCCATCCCGATGGAGCCGGTGAGGCCGAGGGTGATCATCGCGTGAGCAGCGCCCGAAGATCGGCATCCTCGCCTCGCGGCGCGTCCGCTCCGAAGAACAGCCGGAAAGCATAGGCCGCCTGACCGATAAGCATCTGGAGGCCATCGATCGCGTGAAGACCGGCTGCTTGCGAGCGCTCGAGGAAGCTCGTGCGGAGCGGTGCGTAGACCATGTCGAGGGCGAACGATCCAGGGCGTAGGCCCGTCAGCGCGTCCAGAACCATGCCTGGCATGTCAGGATAGCCACGCATTCCGAGCGGGCTCGCATTGATGACGCCGCCGCAGTCGCCCAAGGCATCACCGGCATCGGCGAAGCTGAACGCTTGGCCGGAGAGGCCGAATTCGCGAAGCAATTCATTAGCGACTTCTGTGTGCCGCGCCACGATGCGGATCTCTTCCGCGCCCCGCTTTTTCAGCGAAGCGAGACCTGCTCGGGCGGCCCCGCCGGCACCAATCATTGCAACCCGAGCACTGGCGGCCGTGGTGCCGAGCGCCTCATCGACGCCAGCCACGTCGGTGTTATGCCCGACCAGCGCCTGATCGCTTGGCACCACGCAGTTCACCGCGGCAATATTCTGGTCGTTTAC
>JALYNE010000350.1 GCA_030773375.1 Pseudomonadota bacterium | reverse complement strand
AGTGAAACGAGCAAGTTCCTGTCCGCCGTGACGGACGGCGTTCGCGCTTGTGACCAGCAGCGCGTCGACGGCGGCAAGGCCCGGCGTTTCCCAGCGCAGTGGCTGGATGGTGAACAGGGGCGCTATGACTGGCCGCAATCCCATCCGCCGTGCCCGTTCCGCAGTGGCGCCGGCTCCTGGTTCAGGCCTCAGGATAAGGAGGATGGCGACCATCCTCTGAACAGCGCCTGCAGCTCCGGCCTGGCGCGGGCCAGCATCTGCCGCGCAAGGTGCTGCGGCGCGCGCATGTCCGCGGCCGGGAAGCGCGTATCGATTCGCTCGGTTTGGCTGCCGTCGTTGGTGAGAATTTCGGCCCGCAGACGGATGTAGTCGCCGTCGCACATCGCCAGCGCGGCAACAGGAGAGCGGCAGTCGCCGCCGAGGCCTTCCAGAAAAGCCCTTTCGGCCGCGACCGCAACGTGCGTCGGGCGATGGTCTATGGCGTGGACGGTGGCCCTGACCTTCTTGTTCCCCGCACAAACTTCGACGCCGATCGCCCCCTGCGATGGCGCCGGAAGCAGGTCCTTCAACACGGCTCCGACGTCGCGATGGCCGAGCCGGTCGAGACCGGCAGCAGCGAGCAAGGTTGCGTCGGCCTCGCCCACTTCCACCTTTCTGAGGCGGGTCGCAACATTGCCGCGAAGGGCGACGATCTGAAGGTCTGGCCTACGCGAAAGAAGCTGGGCCGCACGGCGGGGAGACGAGGTTCCCACCCGCGCACCGGCGGGCAGCGCCGCGATGCTGTCGGCGCCAATCAGCCGGTCGCGAACGTCGGCCCGCGGCAGCATGGCTGCGATCGCAAACGGCTCGGGCCGGAATGTCTCGACATCCTTCATCGAGTGAACGGAAACGTCGGTCCGCCCTTCGATCAGCGCGCGGTCGAGCTCCTTTGTCCAGAGGCCCTTGCCGCCCACCTCGGCAAGCGGCCGGTCCTGGATGACGTCGCCGGTGGTCATCATCGGCACGATCTCGATCAGCTCGGGCCCCCAGCCATGCGCTTCGCGCAAGGCTTCGGCCACCATGCGCGCCTGGGTGAGCGCGAGCGGCGATCCTCTTGTGCCGATGCGGAGCGGCTGCTTCATGCGGCGCTTGTGCTAGCGGGTTCGCAAGTGGCAGGGAAGGGCGGCATGAGCCTCATTCTCGGCATAGAATCGAGCTGCGACGAAACCGCAGCAGCGCTGGTCACCTCCGACCGGCGCATCCTGGCGCACAAGCTTGCGGGGCAGGAGAGCGCGCATCGCCCATATGGGGGCGTGGTGCCCGAAATCGCCGCGCGCGCGCACGTCGAAATTCTGCCCCGGTTGGTAGAAGATGTGCTTGCCGAAGCCGGAACCGCCCTTGACGAGGTGGACGCGATCGCCGCCACGGCGGGGCCCGGCCTCATCGGTGGGGTCATGGTCGGGCTGGTCACCGCGAAGGGGCTTGCGCTCGCCGCTGACAAGCCGCTTATCGCGCTCAACCATCTCGAGGGCCACGCATTGTCGCCGATGATCGCGCAGCCGGACCTCCGCTTTCCCTATCTCCTCCTGCTCGTCTCGGGCGGCCATTGCCAGCTCCTGCTTGTCGAAGGGGTCGGCCGCTACCGTCGACTTGCCACCACGATCGATGACGCCGCCGGCGAAGCCTTCGACAAGAGCGCCAAAGTGCTCGGCCTCGGCTTTCCAGGAGGCCCCGCCATCGAAAACGCCGCCAAGAGCGGAATCCTGACGGCGGTGCCGCTTCCGCGCCCGCTGGTCGGATCGAGCGAGCCGCATTTCTCTTTCGCGGGCTTGAAGAGCGCTGTCCTCCGGGCTCGCGATTCGGGTCTCTACACTGCGGAGGACATCGCGGCCTCCTTCCAGCAGGCCGTGGTCGATTGCCTCGTCGATCGGACAAAACGCGCGCTTGCACAATCCAAGGGGCTGAATGCGCTTGTGGTGGCCGGAGGCGTCGCAGCCAATCAGAGCGTCCGTTCCGCTCTCACCCGTCTCGCTGCTGCCCATCGGCTTCCGTTCGTCGCGCCGCCCTTGTGGCTTTGCACCGACAATGCAGCGATGATCGCCTGGGCCGGTGCGCTCCGCTTCGAGGCAGGGCTCGTCGACAGCCTCGACGCTCCGGCGCGGGCGCGATGGCCGCTCGACCCAGCAGCCGAAAAGGCCCGTGGCGCCGGTGTGAAAGCGTGACGGTTCACAGGTTAGGAGTGATTGGCGGGGGTGCCTGGGGCACGGCACTCGCTCAGGTTGCTGCTTCGGGCGGCGAGCGAACGCTCATCTGGGCAAGGGAGGCCGAAGTGGTAGACGGCATCAACCGCTGCCACGAGAACGGCATCTTTCTTCCCGGCATTTCCCTCAATCCCGGAATCCGCGCCACCGGCGATCTTGCGGAGCTGAGCGCGTGCGACGCGCTGCTGGTGGTGACGCCCGCGCAGCACACCCGCTCCGTCCTTTCTGCCATTGAGCTTAGCGGCAAGCCGCTGGTCCTCTGCGCGAAAGGTATGGAGGAATCGACCACAAAGCTGATGCACGACGTCGCCCGGGAGGAGCAGCCCGATTCTCCGATTGCGGTTCTCTCCGGACCGACTTTTGCCGACGAGGTGGCGGCCGGCCGTCCTGCCGCCGTGACGCTCGCCGTCGAGGATCGCCCGGTGGGCGAAGCTCTCCGCGCACGTCTCGCCCGTCCGTGGTTCCGCCCTTATCTATCCGACGACGTCATCGGCGCCGAAATCGGCGGCGCGGTCAAGAACGTTCTCGCAATCGCTTGCGGCGTGGTCGAAGGCCGAGGCCTAGGCCAGAACGCGCGGGCCGCGCTTATCTCGCGTGGCTTTGCTGAAATGACCCGATTCGGCATTGCCCGGGGGGCGCGTGCGGAGACGCTGGCGGGTCTTTCCGGCCTCGGCGACCTTGTGCTCACTTGCTCGTCAACGAGTTCGCGCAACTTCAGCCTTGGAAAGGGCCTGGGGGAGGGATCGTCTGCCGCCGAGCTTCTCGCCGATCGCCGCACCATCGCTGAAGGGGCTTACACCGCCCCCGTTCTGGTGCGTGCAGCAGAGCAGGCGGGGGTGGACATGCCGATCGCCGCTGCCGTTCGCGCGCTTCTCGCCGGGGAAGCCTCGGTGGACGAGGTGCTCGACAACCTGCTTTCGAGGCCGCTGCGCAGCGAAGGGCTTTGACCCGCCGCCGATCGGATCGCAGCGGCTAAAAATCCCAGCAGATGCCCTTATTCTCCCAATCGCCGTAGCGCGTGGGCTCCTCACCTTTGGGGCCGCCATGCTCCTCCGCCTCCGCGGCCGGCGCCGGTGCCGGGATGGGCGGGCTCTTGGACAGGTGCCTTGGTGGTTTCAGATGTGCGGGGCGCTGGCCGGCCATGGCAGTTCCAATTGAAGAAAATGCGTCGAGACACCACATTTCGGGCGTGAAAGGCTCGTGTGCAAGATGAACCAGCTCAAGACTTTGCTGCTCCTGGCGACACTGACCGCGCTGTTCATGGCCCTTGGCTACACGCTCGGCGGGTCGGGCGGCGCGATGATGGCCTTGGTTCTGGCTGCGGGCATGAACCTTTTCACTTTCTGGAATGCAGACAGGATCGTGCTTCGAATGCACGGAGCACGCCAGGTGGACGAGCGGACCGCGCCCGAACTGGTTGGCATCGTCCGTGAGCTTGCCGGACGTGCAGGCCTTCCGATGCCCAAGGTGTACCTTATCGATTCGCCGCACCCCAACGCGTTTGCGACCGGACGCAATCCGGACAACGCGGCCGTTGCTGCGACCGCCGGGCTTCTCAGCATGCTGACGCGCGATGAGGTGGCTGGCGTTATGG
>JALYNE010000349.1 GCA_030773375.1 Pseudomonadota bacterium | reverse complement strand
GGCCTCAGCAGGGGTGATTCCAGCAAGGCGGTTGAGGCCGTCTTCGACTCGATCGGCATCGCTCTGAAGCGCGGGGACGAGGTTCGCCTGGTCGGCTTTGGCACCTTCTCCTGCTCCCGTCGCAAAGCGTCGACCGGGCGCAATCCCCGCACCGGCGAGCCGATGCAGATCAAAGAATCCACCCAGCCCAAATTCAAGCCGGGCAAGGGGCTGAAGGACTCTGTCAACGCCTGAGGGCAGGCACGGGGCGGGGCATCGGTACCCGCCAATTTCCTCGGGCTTGCGCTGGACAGGCATATGGCAGGACATTATGTGCTGCCGCGAGGGCGAGTTTCTCGCCTTCCTCCCGCCAGGCGAGCGATGCAACAGGCGTGGGCGCGTAGCTCAGTGGTAGAGCACACCCTTCACACGGGTGGGGTCGTAGGTTCAATCCCTACCGCGCCCACCACGCCCTCAATGGTTAAGCCGGCTCCTCCTCTGTCCCATGACAAGCCCATGAAAAGCAGGGGTGAAACGCCGCGCGCACGCGTTCACCGCCGTGGCTTAACCCGCTGTCGGTCCGCGATCTATGAGCATCGGTAACGAACGAGCGATCGGCGCGTCAGCGGCCCGACCGTTAGGCCGAGCCGGCGCGGCAGGCTCAGGCGGCCTTGCCTAGACGCTTGGCAAGGCCGGCCAGCAGAGCGTCGGTATCCATCTCTCCATTGGCGGGGGCGGGATTGCTCGTCGCCTGGATCAGTTCACCCTGCCGGTGCACGGGCACCTTGCCGTAACTGGTAAACGTGGTCTGCTTTTGGGCTGCGACGGGCGCTAGGAGGAACGGCAGATTTGGGCGCCTAGCGGAATGTCTGCCGCTGGCCCGATTGCCGACGATGACGCGACTGCATCCACGCACGATCGTTTGTCTGGCCGGCGATTATCCGCTTCCGAGCTGGCGAGAATCGCGGAGGGCGATGGTTCCGCCGACGAACCGCGCCCGGATTGGCCTCAAACCGCCCCTGGCCCAGGCGGCGCCACGACATAGAACCCGCTCTCACCCTGCGGCTGGTAGAGCGGCATGAGGATCAGGCCGTCGCAGGGTGCGCAGACCGGACCATTCCGATCCCTGCCGACGACTTCTCCCTGCCGGAGCGGCTGGAAGCTGACAAAGCCGGGGAGCATTTCGAACCGGTCGTCCGGCTTGATGGCGTGTCGGTAGACGAACTCATAGCTGCCCTGGGTCCGCGATTGGGCGGTTAGGGCATCTGTGATCCGGAGACGCTCGTCGGGGGCAAGCGGAACGATGCCGAGCAGATCGGCGACCAGCTGCAGGATGGCGACGCCGTTCGTCACCGATACCGGCGCCGACAGGGCTCCAAGCTCGAACGTTGCCGCTTTCCAGCCGCGCCTCGCCGCAAATTCCACGAGGGTGCCCCGGATCACGTTTTCGAAGCCGATCGCCTTGGGCACCGGCAGATCATCCAGGTTCGGCCAGGCGGACCGCTCGCACAAGGCGCTGAGATAAGGCGGCGTGTGGCCGGAGGTGCCGTGCAGATCGATCAGCCAGCGATCGCGTGCCGGATCTTCGGCCGCGAGTTTCTCAAGCGCGGTCCATAGCGAAGCGGCCTCGCGGCCTTCGGGCGTCTCGTCGGGCCAGCAGCCCTCCATGAAGGTGCGGTTGAGATCATGATCGAGATAGCGCGCGCCGCGCTGCAGCGCCGGAAGATTGCCCAGCAGCGCCATGATCTCGCCGCGCGCGGGCTCCGCCGTCTCTCCGAAGCAAGCCGCAGAAGCCACCCCGTTCCACTCATTGCCGTGCAGCCCCGCCAATATGACGACGAGCGGCCCCGGCTGTGCCGCGGCCTTGCGGTATAGAATTCGCCGTACCGGAACTCTCCACCCGAAGGCATGGATGCTCGGCTCGTCGGCGCCTTCCGGGGCAATGCCCCCTCGCTGCAGGGCAATCGCTTCCGCGACACTGGCCAAGCCGCGCCTGCGGGCCTGTTCGAGCGGCTCGCCTCCAAGCGAGATCACCTCACGCTCGGTGGTTTGGACGGAAAGTTCGTCCGTCCGCTCCCAACGAAGCCGATGCAGAGCCAGCTCGATCGAGTCGCTGCAGCGGATCGGGATCGGGCGGTGAAGCTCCTTTGCCTGCGGCCGACGCGCGGGCCACTCGCTGACCGGCTGATCCGACGAAGCCAGATCTGCGATGGCCTCGGTCAAATAGACCGAAGCGGCATCCACATCATAATCCGCCCGCAGCGAATCGAACATGTCGAGCATCCAGCGGCTTCCGGTCTGCTTCGAGCGAGCGCGCGCCTCAATCGGACCGAGCCAGCATTCGGCATCGGCGACACCCATCGTCTTGAGGCCATCCGCGGCAAGCGGAATGAGCTCGTCCAGCAACAGCCGGTCGGTCGGGTGAAGCGTCCCGTCAGCCCAATGGATCTGTGATTCCATTCCGTCGCGGGCGGCGCGCCTGAAGCTCTCCCGCACGCGCGAGAAGGCCATCGTCTTTCCCAGGGCGCCTGCGCGCTCGCGTCCCGCTGCCATCAGGCCCCACCATAAAGCCGCATTGGCAAGTTCGTCCCGCAGCGTCAGGCCGGCGGGCAGGGCCCTGCATTCGATCCTGAGGCTTGCCGCGTCGTCGCGTCCAATCCCATAGCAGAGGCGGTTCCAGCGATAGACGGTGCCGTTGAAGAACTGGAGATGGCTGAGCTTCGGCGCCCGGCCCCTTTCCAGATCATCCTCAGGTTCCTCCTCCACGTCAGTGCCGAGCAGCGGAACATATTCGGCCAGCTCCTCCTTCCAGACGTCGAGAATTTCGCCAATCCAGCCGTGGCCGAGCGTCGCGCGCGCGCGATTGTCGCCGGAGGCGCCGGCCTGATGTGACCGGAGATCGCTGGTTTGCTGAAACAGGGTGATCCTCGTCTCGTGCCAAAGCCGCTTGCCGAGGAAAAGCGGAGAACAGCAGGCCGCTGCCACGCAGGGTGCAGCGATCAGCTGGCTCCAATTATAGTCATCGGCCGCCGTTTCGGGCCGAAGCTGCCAGTGCAGTTGAAGACTGGTGAACACCCCGTCCAGCAGCAAATCGGCGGAATGCGTCAGAACGAGCTCGTCTATTCCCCGTATCTGATATTCGAAGCCGCCGCTCTTCGCATGGTGCCGCGTTTCCCTCAGCAACTCGTAGCGGCGGCTGCCGGTGAGCGCGGCGGGACCGATGTCCTCGGTTCTGATCGACGGCAATATGCCGCACAGGATCACCCGCGCCTCGTGGCGCGCCGCTTCGCGCTCGATCCTCCGCAAATGCTCGCGGAGCTTGGCTTCGGTCTGCGAAAGGAGATCGGCGCCGGATCTCTGCGGCGGCAAAGCGACTTCGAAGGTGAAGCGGGAAAACTCCTGCTTGAATTCAGGCGCGGGAAGCGAGGCGGCGATCCTCTCCGCCAGTTGGGCGGGGCGGGCGTCGCGACCGATGAGCTGAACCTCCTGCTCGACGCCCACGTGATGGGGGCCGATGCCGGACGGACCCCCGCGCCTGAACAGGGTCTCAGCGACATCGAGATCGCGCAGCACTCGCTTCTGAAACGCTCTTCGGCTTTCCGCATCTGCCAGACTGTGGACCTTCATGCGGGAGCTCTCCGACAGCGTGCACGGTGGTGCGCGCTACTCCAATGGGCCAAGGTCGCGCCAGTTCCCGGCCGGATTCCGGGCGGCCCGCTCGGGCTCTGGCGCGGCAGCTAACGTCCGCTCTTGGGAAGCTTGGCGGATGCCCCGAGCGTCCGAAACGGGCGCAACTCCAACGTAAGCTCCTGCTGGCGGATGGGAAACCAAAGCTAAGGTCGTGAGAAGGTCAGCGTCGACAGATCCAGCGTGA
>JALYNE010000348.1 GCA_030773375.1 Pseudomonadota bacterium | reverse complement strand
ATCCTGCTGGTCGACACTCCGGGCATTTTCGAGCCCAAAAGGCGGCTGGACCGTGCGATGGTCGCCGCAGCCTGGGCGGGCGCGCAGGACGCAGACCTGGTGGCGCTGGTGGTGGACGCGAAGGTCGCTTTTTCGAGCCGGAGCAAAGAAATGCTCAATGCGCTGAAAGCCCGGCCGGAGCCAAAGTGGCTGATCCTCAACAAAGTGGACGTGACTGCGAAGGAGGCATTGCTCACGCTGACCGCTCAGCTCGCCGAGCGGCTCGATTTCGAGGAAATCTTCATGGTTTCCGCAGCGACAGGGGATGGGCTTCCGGACCTCAAGGCGGCGCTCGCATCGCGTTTGCCGGAAGGGCCGTGGCTGTTCCCGGAAGACCAGGTGTCCGACGCCACCGACCGGATGCTCGCGGCCGAAGTGACGCGCGAGCAGCTTTATCTGCAGCTTCACGCCGAGCTGCCTTATGCAAGCGCGGTCGAGACGGAGCGTTATGAGGAGCGCAAGGACGGGTCGGTCGCGATCCACCAGCAGATCCTGGTGGCGCGCGACACGCAAAAGGCAATCGTGCTCGGCAAAGGCGGGAGCAGGATCAAGCAGATCGGAGCGGCCGCACGGGAGGCGCTTGCAGCTCTTCTCGGCCGCAAGGTCCACCTCTTCCTCCACGTCAAGGTCAATCCCAACTGGGAGGAAGACCGGGGACTCTACCGCGAGATCGGGCTCGATTGGATCGAATGACGGCTCGCAGCGCGGTCCATCGATGCGGATCCGCCTTTGTCTGAGATCACTCCTTGGCGCCTGTAGGAAGGTTAGCTTTGCAGACTACCCTCGAGCATCTCGTCAACCCAAGCGGGCACCAGTTCCCCCGCTCTGCCGAAGCGGCTGCTTTCGAAGAAGAAGCTGCCCTGGCTCGGCTCGAGATTGATCTCCAGCGTGCTCGCGCCGACGTATCGAGCGGTCTGGACGAAACCTGCGGCGGGGTAGACCGCTCCTGAAGTGCCGATCGAAACGAACAGGTCCGCGCGCATCAGCGCCGCGTCGATGCGATCCATCTCATAGGGCATTTCTCCGAACCAGACGATGTCCGGGCGGAGCTTGCCCGCGATGCCGCAGGAGGGACAAGGCGGGTGATCGCCCAGCCTCTCCTCCCAATGGATGCGCTCTCCGCAGCCGAGGCACCAGGCGGATTTCAGCTCACCATGCATGTGGAGCAACCGGCGGGCACCGGCACGTTCGTGAAGATCATCGACGTTCTGGGTGACGATAAGGAGTTCGCCCGGCCACTCCGCATCGAGCCGCGCAAGCGCCTGGTGGGCGGCGTTGGGCGCCACCTCCTTTAGCCGCGCGCGCCGCGCATCGTAGAAAGCCTGCACCAAGTCCGGGTCCCGGCGGAAGGCCTCCGGCGTCGCGACATCTTCGACCCGGTGCCCTTCCCATAATCCGTCGGCTCCGCGAAAGGTGGCAAGGCCGCTCTCGGCCGATATTCCGGCGCCAGTGAGGATGACGATGTTGTGGATGTCGCGCTGGTGCATTGCATCTGCTTAGCCGCTGAGGGAACGTCTGCAACCGCTGGAATGAGCACATTGCACACGCCAGCTTCTGACTTGGCTGTGAGTTTGCGATTGCATTGCCTCGCTGCGTGAGTGAGGCTTCCGATCGGGCCGGACCGACGGGTGGCCGGCTCGACAGCTTCTGAGGTTTTGCTGAAAATATGGCATCCGGCGGCTTTCGCTTCGAACGCTTTTCTCTCGATCCCGGCGACCGTCAGCTCAGGCGGGACGATGTGCCGGTGGATCTGAACGCTCGCTACCTTGATGCTCTCGCCCTCCTCGTGCGTGAGCAGGGAAAGCTCGTCTCCAAGGACCGGTTTCTCGACGAGGTCTGGCGAGGCGTTCCCGTCACGGATGAGGCCCTCACCCAATGCATCAAGACCCTCCGGAGGCAGCTTGGAGACGATGCCGCCAGTCCGCGCTTCATCGAGACAGTTCCCAAGCACGGCTACCGCTTCATCGCCCCCGTCGAACGGGCTGAAAACGGACTTGCGGCGGCGATCCCGGCTCGATCGGCTCCGAAGGGCTCAGCGCCTTATTGCTGGAAGCAGTTTCTCCTGCTCGGCCTAGCGGGGATGATCGGAGGCGGAGTGGCCGGCATCTTGGGCGGGCTGTTCTACGGCTTCGTCGGCGCCTCGTAGCCGCTGCAACCCGGAATTGGCGCGGTCTCGGTGCTGCTCGTTCTCGTCTGCCTCACCATCGTCGTCGCGCTGGTGGGGGCTGCGGGCGTCAGCTTCGGGATCGCAGCAGCGGGCTTCGCCCCCGGCCGCTTTTGGCAGTGGAGCATGATCGGCGGCGCCTCCGGAGGCTTGGTCGTGGGCGCATTCGTGAAGCTGCTCGGGCTTGATGCGTTCAACCTTTTGTTCGGCCAGTCGCCAGGCGACATAACCGGGGCGGCCGAGGGCGCGCTGCTTGGGGGCGCGGTCGGCTTCGGCGCCTGGCTGACGGGCCGCGGAGCGGGTTCTCTCCTGGTCGGGCGCAGCATTGCTGCAGCAGCCCTGGCCGGCGGCGCCGCCGGCATCCTCATCTGCCTTCTCGGGGGCCGGCTGATGGGCGGCAGCCTCCACCTGCTCACCCGCAGCTTCCCCGACTCCCGTCTCCGGCTCGACCAAATCGGCGCGCTCTTCGGCGAACGGGATTTCGGGCCAATCAGCCACGTCGTGACGGGCGGCCTGGAAGGCGTGCTCTTTGCCGGCTGCATCGTGGGTGCGATGATGATTGCCCGGCGGCGCCTCAGCGCGAACCGCTCGACCTTGATCGGATCAGCCTGAAACAGCCTGATCCGATCAAGGTCTTCACCGTAGGAAAGGGCCTGATTCACGGCTTCTAGCAAAACTCTTCGGCTGCAAGGGATTTGTCGGCTCAGGCCGGCACTCGAGACCCCCGTGGGCACAAGCCGCCCAGGCATTCAGCCGAGAAGACCTCCTCAGGACGCGCGGTGAAGCTGTTTTCCGACGGCGTGGACGAGTTGGTCGGCGCGGTATGGCTTTGGCAGGAAAACCCCGTGGTCCGGGACTTCGGCATCGAGCAGGCGATGCTTGCCTGAAGTCACCACGATGCCGATGCCGGGCCGCAGTTGATGCACGCGCTGCGCCAGGGACAAGCCGTCCATCGAACCCGGCATGTTGATGTCCGTGAACAGCACGGCGATCTCCGGGTGAGCGCCAAGCACGTCGAGCGCCTCGTCGGCATCACCGGCTTCGTACAAGGGGACTCCGATGTCGGCCAGTACGTCGACCGCCACCATGCGAATGAAGGCCTCGTCCTCTACAACGAGAACGGCGATATCTTCGGGATCGTTGAGCACGGCCTAGCAAACAGCGCTGTCCCCGCTCCGTTCCGGTGGCTCGTCGATTCAGCACGGCTGTGTGGCTTCGTGAGCACGGTTGCGATGCGGGCCCGCCTCCTTGATCAGTGGGCGCGAGCGTCCATTTCGTCAGCCTATGGTCACGATTGAATCGCTAAGAAGCACCGATCACGCCTCACAAGGAGAGGTCGCCTCGTGTACGTTGTAAGGTTCAGCTCCCGGGTTGATGGTCCTGCGGGGACAGCAGTGCCGCTTTTGAAAACAAGCCGCGCGAAGCCGTTGCTCGCCTTGCTGTTGCTCTCCGCATGCAACTCAGAAAGCCAGAACGGAGCGAGTGAGGGGTCCGATCCCGCTGCGCTCGCCGCTGCGGCAGCAGCCGACGTGTCAAAGCCGGTTGATCCGGCCGTGCTCCAGGCACGGGCCCAGGCCCTGATGAGCGGCATCCTCAACGACCCGGCAAGCGCCCGCTATTCGAACCTCAGGAGCGGGCCCGCGGGTTCGATCTGCGG
>JALYNE010000347.1:217-3870 GCA_030773375.1 Pseudomonadota bacterium | reverse complement strand
ATCCGCCGCCAGCCAGGCACCGCCCGCAGCATCGAAGTGCTCGTCGACCCCGAACGCCTGCCGGTCCTACACCCGGCCCAACCAGTCAAATCCTCTGTGCAGAGGTACTAGTCCTTAATGACCGCCACGCGGCTCCCCCGCTCATTGTCCTCTTCTTCGAAGAGAAGCTTAGCCCATGTGCATCCGTCAACCCGATATAGGCCAAGGGCTTGAGCCGCAGCCAGTTTGTCATTGAGCCAATCGAGGAACGGCTCGAAGAGATGCTCTCGCCAGTAAGCTTCACGGGTCGAGAACACCGACGGCTCGGTGCAACCCCAAGCGCCACAGGCATATCCTCCCGTTACATTGAGCGGTGCGGTGATCTCATCCCACAGAAAATCCCAACAGGCGCCGTCCCAATCCACCGCCACGTCAATGCCACCCCTTTTGAGATACGCAACGAGGTGGGGCTCGAACTTCCCGAGGCCAATCTCAATCAACCGGTCTGTGCGCTTCTGCACAAACAGCGGCACCGCAGAGCGCCCCTCAACCTTAGCCAACCAAGCGAGGAAAGCGCGTTGAATTCGTGGCCGCACCGCCATCATCTCCCTCCTCGCTCGAAGCTCAACATTCGCCATTCAACTTGAAGCGGTCTCCGGTCACTTTGAGGACGGCGGACTTTCCATCTCGACTACCGCCGAAGACGAAGTCGTAATGCTCAGTCTCGCCGCACCAATCGCCTTGCGTGAAATGGAAAAGCAAACAACATGATCCGGGCCCGGCGAGGAATTGGCCAGGCTTTTCTTCGAGGTCTTGCCAGTCGATCTGCTTATCGTCTTGATTGTGCCTGTTCCTACATTCGCCTTCAAGCGTGTCAGACGTGCCGTTGCACAGAAAGACGGGCGCCTCCCTCATGCCCGGAACAAGATGGACGTAGACCGAGATTGGTGCCGGTGCCCCTTCGGGCAGAGGCATTCTGGATGGGTGCTTTTCACGTCTGCCTCGCATCAGCACTCGCACAAGTGCGGCCGGAGCCTTCTCTCCCCTCTCCCAATATTCTTCCGCCTCAATTTGAGCCGCGAGACTCGGCAACTATATACTTGACGTAGAAACCAGCCTGAGCGATGAGGGGGCATCAAGAGGAAGCGCCCGATGTTTGACATCGCCAACCCCATCTTCACCGATGCAGACAAGGCCCGCGAGCACCTGGAGCGCGTCAACTGGCCCGATGGCCCGTTCTGCCCGCATTGCGGCGAGTGCAAGAACGTCCACCGCCTTCAGGGCAAGAGCACACGCCCCGGCCTGATCCAATGCAATTCCTGCCTCAAGAACTTCACCGTCACGGTCGGGACGGTGTTCGAGCGCTCCAAGATCTCACTCAACAAGTGGCTGCTCGCCACCTACCTCATGTCGTCCAGCAAGAAGGGCATGAGCGCGCACCAGCTTCACCGTATGCTCGGCGTCACTTACAAGACGGCATGGTTCATGGCGCACCGTATCCGCGAAGCGATGAACCAGCCTTCCGGGCCGCTCGGTGGACCGAACACTGTTGTCGAGGCCGATGAAACCTATGTCGGCGGCAAGGCCAAGAACCGCGCCACCCGCAAGCCTCGCGCCAAGCAAGCCGTCATGGCGCTGGTCGAGCGCGACGGGCACGTTCGCAGCTTCCACATTGCCAATGTGAACGCCGAAGACCTTCGTGGCCTGATCGTCACCAACGTGCATCGCTCTTCATGGCTCATGACGGACGAGAGCGCGGTCTATACTCGCGTCGGCCGAGAGTTCGCCGGTCACAGCGTCGTCAACCACAGCGCGAAGGAATACGTCACCACTGGCGGTTTCAAGCACTCCAACACCGCCGAGAACTTCTTCTCGATCTTCAAACGCGGCGTGATCGGCACCTATCACCACATGAGCGAAGCCCACCTTGGCCGCTACACGGCGGAGTTCGACTTCCGTTACAACACCCGCTCGATCACAGACGGCGAGCGCGCGGACGTGGCGCTCAAGGGCATCGTCGGCAAGCGCCTCACCTATCGGCGGACTGACAAGCTCGCCGCCTAAGACCGCCGAGCCGCCGAACCCTATCGGCACGCCCCGCAAGCGCTACACAGACTGACTCGACACGGCACTAAATCCGGTCCAGCTTCCGGGCCGGAAGGCAAACCGAATGGCTACTTATTTCGTGAACTACGAGCCACGCGCCCGGATGGCGCTTGAGCAGTTCCAGGCTGCATTGGAGCCGATCGCGCGCAATCTAAGGCTTCTCGAACAGACATGGCTGGTTCTGTATCAGGGAACGTCAGAGGGCCTATTTTCGCCGATCCAATCCGAGGTCGCGCACCAAGACTACCTGCTTGTTGTTCAAGCTGGCGAAGAGTCGCCAATCTGGCAGGGTCTATACCCGGACACAGCCGAGGTATGTAGAGCGCTCCAGGGAGGGAAAGATGAAGGGGAAATTGCTTCTTTGCGCGGCAGCCGGGGCAACGATGATGCTGACCGGATGCGTGGACGGCAAGCTGGTGGGCATGAAAGGAAGCGCTCGCCGCGTCTGTTACGAACAGGGCCTTCAGCCTGGAACGCCTGAGCATTCGAGCTGCTGGAAGGGCATTGCCGCCGCCGACAACGCGGAGGTGGGCCAGTTCCTGCTTGGCGTCGCTGCTGGCGCGGTCGCGGCTCAAGCTCCTGCCCCATCCCGGCCGGTTATCGTTGACCATGGGAAGATTCTCCGCACGCCGCCGCCGAAGCAGTGTGTTTACTACACAAAAATGGGAAAGCGGGTCGTTCAGGCGGTAAACGGGGTCTGCCCGCTCAATTACGGCGAGTGAGATCGCTTAGCGGCCTTTTCACCCTTCGGCTTGTGCGGCTTCGGCGGCGTCGCCAGCATCCGCCTCAATGTGGCCTCAGCGCGCGCCTGAGTCTCCGCTTCTGAGTATGTTTCATCTTGCGAACTGGCCTTACCCATGCCCACTCCTGACCTGCCTCCGCCTGATCCAGATAACGAGCTCGCTCCGTATTGGGAGAGCGATGAACTCCGCATCGCATACCAACTCGCCCTAGGCCAGTTTGTTGATGCCTACGGCCGCACCGAAAATGCGCTATCCCATTATCTGTCCCGCTTTGTCGCTGGATGCTTCGGCAGCCACACGGAGCAGGGCTTGGCTTTAGCGAAGGCCATCATCGGCAGCCAGCGGATTGGCCAGCTTTCCGAAACCATGAAGCGTACAATGCGAGTGGCAAAGCATGACGCTGGCTACCAAGACGAGCTGGCGAAAACACTTGACCACTTGGGGGCAATTCACAGCATCCGTGATCGCATCGTGCATCAGGGAGCCATGCCGGAATTTTACGAAGGCAAATGGCGGGTCAGGAACACCAATGTCAGCCAGATCAGAGAGGCGCACCAAGAGGAGGAGATTTTCTTCACGATCGAGGACTTAGAGTCCATGACCGCGGACCTGGCACTGGTTCAACTCAAGATCAGGATTGCGCTGTTTCGCAGACACCCAGGCGATTTGGCGATGCTTCAGGCTTTGCAGCAGCCATGGCGATATAAACCCTCCGAACTAGTACCTCTGCACAGAGGATTTGACTGGTTGGGCCGGGTGTAGGACCGGCAGGCGTTCGGGGTCGACGAGCACTTCGATGCTGCGGGCGGTGCCTGGCTGGCGGCG
>JALYNE010000347.1:0-207 GCA_030773375.1 Pseudomonadota bacterium | reverse complement strand
CTCCTCGACGCCTTCACTCCAGAAGAATGCTCCAACTACCTCGTCAACTCAGGATACGCTCAAGCATAATCCCATCACGCTCTAGTACCTCTGCACAGAGGATTTGACTGGTTGGGCCGGGTGTAGGACCGGCAGGCGTTCGGGGTCGACGAGCACTTCGATGCTGCGGGCGGTGCCTGGCTGGCGGCGGATCAGCCCGGCGCGCTC
>JALYNE010000346.1 GCA_030773375.1 Pseudomonadota bacterium | reverse complement strand
GTTTGGCTCTACGCACGCCAGCATCCCGGCGAGACCATGGCCGAATGGTGGATGGAGGGCGCGATCGAGAAGCTGCTCGACGATGCCGACCCCGTCTCGCGCACCCTGCTTCGGAAGGCGACCTTTCACATCATCCCCAACATGAATCCCGACGGTTCGAAGCGGGGCCATCTGCGCACCAACGCGGTCGGCGTGAATCTGAACCGCGAGTGGCATGAGCCGACGGCGGAGCGCAGCCCCGAGGTCCTTTGCGTCCGCAACGAAATGGAGCGCACCGGCGTCGACTTCGCGATGGACGTGCATGGCGACGAAGCGATCGCCGCCAATTTTCTCGCGGGGTTCGAAGGCATCCCCAGCTGGACCGCACGCCAGCAAAACCTGTTCGAGCGCTTCAGCGACGAACTTGTCCGGCTTTCCCCCGACTTTCAGACCGAGAAGGGTTATGAGATCCCGGCGCCCGGCCGCGCCAATCTCTCCATGTCCACCGCCCAACTCGCCGAGCGCTTCGGTGCGGTGACCATGACCCTAGAAATGCCTTTCAAGGACAATGACGAATTGCCCGATCCCGATCAGGGCTGGTCCCCGGACCGAAGCCGGCTCCTCGCCCGCTCGTGCCTCGACGCGCTCCACGCGATCGCGGACGAACTCCCGGTCCGGCCTCGCTGATGCCTCGCCTCGTCCTCATCCGGCACGGCCAGTCCGCGTGGAACCTCGAAAACCGCTTCACCGGCTGGTGGGACGTCGACGTCACCGCCAAGGGTGCCGACGAAGCGCGCCAGGCCGGCGAGCTGATGGCGAGCCGCGGCATGGACTTCGACATCTGCTTCACGAGCCTCCAGAAACGCGCGATCAAGACGCTGCACATCGCGCTCGAGGCCATGGAGCGGCTCTGGCTGCCCGAGGAAAAGGACTGGCGGCTCAACGAGCGCCATTATGGTGGGCTCACCGGGCTCAACAAGGCCGAGACGGCGGCCAGGCACGGCGACGAGCAGGTCCACATCTGGCGCCGGTCTTTCGACACCCCGCCGCCCCCGATCGAGGAAGGAAGCCCATTCAACCTGTCGGGCGACCTCCGCTATGCCGGTATCGAGGTCCCCCGCGCTGAGAGCCTCAAGGACACGATCGCGCGCGTCCTCCCTTGTTGGGAGGAGCGGATCGCCCCGGCCCTGCGAAGCGGCGAGCGCGTTCTCATTTCCGCGCACGGCAATTCGCTGAGGGCGCTGGTGAAGCATCTCTCCAATATTCCCGACGACGAGATCACCGGGCTCGAGATCCCCACCGGACAGCCGATTGTCTACGAGCTCGACGACAGCCTCGCCGCGACCGACCGATACTACCTCAAGGACCGGTCCTGACCCCGCGTCGCATTGCCTAGGCTGGCGCGGCTGCATAAGAGGTGCTGCTTCGCCGGGCAAAAGGTTCGATAAATGGCAGACGAAGCTCCCCCGATCGGCATCATCATGGGCAGTCAATCAGACTGGGAGACGATGCGCCACGCAGCGGGCATGTTGGACGCACTCCAGGTCCGCTATGAAACGCGGATCGTTTCGGCGCACCGCACTCCGGATCGGCTTTATGCTTATGCAAAGGGTGCGGCCGAACGGGGGCTCAAGGTTATCATTGCCGGCGCGGGCGGCGCCGCGCACCTGCCCGGGATGACGGCGTCAATGACGCGACTGCCGGTCCTTGGAGTGCCGGTCGAATCGAAGGCTCTGTCGGGATTGGACAGCTTGCTTTCCATCGTCCAGATGCCGTCGGGCATACCGGTCGGCACGCTCGCGATCGGCAAAGCAGGCGCGGCCAATGCGGGCCTGCTCGCCGCCGCGATCCTTGCCACGAATGACGCGGAACTCGCACGGCGCCTCGACACGTTCCGCCAGCGCCAAACGGACGGCATCGCCGAAGCGCCCGAATGATCTTCGCTCCAGGCTCCACCATCGGCATCGTCGGCGGCGGCCAACTCGGGCGTATGCTGGCAATCGCCGCAGCCCAGCTCGGCTATAGGTGCCACATCTACGCGCCCGACGAAGCTCCGCCGGCGGCCGAAGTGGCCGCAAGCTTCACGCGCGGCGCATTTGACGACGAAGCCATGCTCGCCCGCTTCGGCGCGAGCGTGGACGTCGCAACCTACGAATTCGAAAATATCGCGGCCGGGCCGCTTGCTGCGCTGAGTGCACAAGCGCCGCTTTTCCCGCCGCGCCGAGCGCTGGAGGTGGCCCAGGATCGATTGTCGGAAAAACAGTTCGTCACCGGCCTCGGCGGACGGCCGGCGCCATTCGCTTCTGTCTCGGACCTCGACGAGCTGGAGGCGGCACTTGCGGAGATCGGCACGCCCGCCATCCTCAAGACGCGTCGCTTCGGCTATGATGGCAAGGGCCAGGTGCGGATCACCGATGCCTCGCAAGCCGCATCCGCCTGGGAGGCGGTGCGGGGCGCGCCCTCGATCCTTGAAGGGTTCGTCCGCTTCGACACCGAATTTTCGGTCCTTCTTTGCCGATCCTCGTCCGGCGAAATGGTGCTCTGGGACGCGCCGCAGAACATCCACCGCGACGGCATCCTTGCCCATTCGCACGTCCCGGCGCCGTCCGCGATCGGCGAACCCATCCGCCACGCCGAAGCGCTCGCCCGCAAAGTCGCCGATGCGCTCGATTATGCCGGCCTCCTGACGCTAGAATTCTTCGCGTCAGGAGGCACCGCGGTGTTCAACGAGATGGCGCCGCGGGTGCACAATAGCGGCCACTGGACGATCGAAGGCGCGCTCACTTCGCAGTTCGAAAACCATATCCGCGCGATCTGCGGACTGCCGCTTGGCGCGACTGGGCTCACCGCGCCGCGCGTGGTCATGGACAATCTGATTGGCGATGATGTCCTGAAGTGGCAGGAGATCCTTGAGGATCGCGCTGCCCACCTCCACCTTTACGGCAAGGGCGATCCGCGCCCGGGCCGCAAGATGGGCCACGTCACGCGCCTGGGCTGACGCAGCCGGCCGCCGCTATTGCGGCTTTGCGACTTCGATCGGCATCCCGAGCTTTTCGAGTTGCGGCCGAACCTGGGCGGCGTCGCCGACCACGACCCAAACCAGCTTGGAAGGATCGAGCACCCGCCGCGCGGCCTGATCGAGCTCGGCCGCGGTCATGCTCCGGTAGCGGTCGGCCAGCGTCTCGTAATAAGTGTCCGGCCAGCCGTAGAGCTCGATCGACTGCAAGGCTGAGAGGACATCCTCCGACGTCTCGAAGCTGCCCGCGAGCCCGCGCGTCCGGTTGTTGATCGTCCGCTCGCGCTCTTCGGGGGTGATGCCCTTGGTCTTCACGAACTCGTTGATGTCGGCGATCAGCGCAGCGATCGACGGGCCGGTCTGGTTCGACTGGACGGGGGCGGAGACGAGGTAAGGCACCGTACCCGCCAAGCGGTTGATGCTTCCCCTGACACCGTAGGACCAGCCTTTGCTCTCGCGCAGGTCCATGTTGAGCCGCGAGAGGAAGGTCCCGCCCAGCACATCGTTCACGACGATCAACGGCTCGATCGGATCGCTGCCGCGATGGGGAAGCAGCAGGCCGGCAAGGATCTGGGACTGCGGCGACTGCGGCCGGTCGATGAGGATGATCCGGGGCTTCGGCGCAGGCGTCGCAGCGGCCAGGTTCTTGGTGCCCTTGGGCGCCGCGGGGGGAGCCCAGTTGCCGAAGCTCCGCTCGAGCAGTGGCTGAACCTCGGCAAGCGGCCGATCGCTTACCACGAAGATTTTCGCATTGTCCGGCCGCAGCCAGCTTTGATGGAATGCGAGGATGTCGTCGCGGCTGACCTGCGCCACCGCGTTGGGATCGCCTGTGCCGGTGAAGGGCACGCCATAGGGGTGGGCGGCGCCGAACAGCACCGGCGGCAG
>JALYNE010000345.1 GCA_030773375.1 Pseudomonadota bacterium | reverse complement strand
GCATTACGTCCTGAGCGGCCACGGCTCGCTCGAAGTCAACGGTGCTACGCCGGTCGAAATCGCGGAGGGCTCGATCGCCGTCGTGCCGCCGAAGCGCGGTCAGGCACTGGTGGCCGGCGGAGATGCCCTACGGGACGTGCTGGCGACCGAGAATTGCTCAATGCTGGTGGACGCGCTCCTTCAGTTCGACGCCGCGGGCGGGGCTATGGGCGACCTTCGGATTATCTGCGCGACCGTCACAGCCTCTTACAGTGGCTCGTTCGGCCTGTTCGACTCCCTGGCCGGCCCGATCACCGATGATGCGACAGATCTCGCTCCCGTGCGCATGGCGTTCGAAACGCTCGCGGCGGAGCGGAACGCGCCGGACATCGGCACCCATGCCCTTACCTCGGCCGTGATGAAACAGTGCCTCATCCTGCTTGTCCGCCGGCAGTTGCAGCGGGGGAGCCTAGCCTCGCCCTACTTTGCCAGCCTTGCGGACACGCGCCTGGCGAGCGCAATCGCATTGATCCTCGAAAAGCCGGGTGCTCCGCTGAGTGTGGCTGAACTCGCCGCGGCGGCGGGCATGAGCAGAACCGCGTTCACAAAGGCGTTCTCCGACGCCTTCGGCCAGACACTCATGGATTTCGTCCAGAAAACGAGACTTCATCGGGCAGCACAATTGTTTGCCTTCACTCAGCTGCCGGTGAAGGTCATCGCCGGCAGCACCGGTTTTGGCAGTCGCAGCCACTTTTTCGCACGCATTCCGCCGCGCCTACCACTCTGATCCGACAGCTTACCGAAAGCGCCACAGCCGGAACGAGATCGCGCTTCCCGCCAGCTCCGGTCAGTCGTGGCTGGACAAGATGAAGACCAGCGAATTGGAGTGACGATGCGCCTGCCATATGGCGCGCCGCAATCTATGGGATTGATGATCCAGGCCCCGTGCCGTCGCTAAGGCACGAACAAGCGGCGTTCCTGCGGAACACGGGTCACCACATGAGCCTGTGTGAGTCTTGCCGGAAAAGGTGCTTAAATGGCCAAAAAACGTCCGCTGACGCTTTATCGCCTGCAAGGGTGCGCTTGGCTGACCGAGCCCGTCGCCATCCAAGAGAACAGTAGAACCGGCAGAACAAGGCTTAGCACCGTCAGCACAAGCAGAACCGGTCTACGGCCCACCCGATCGGAAAGTAGCCCCACCAAAGGAGTGACGACAATGACGGCCACTGCCGCGATCGTCGACAGCCATAAGGATTCGGACTCGGTGGCCGATCCGACGGAGGTGAGGAACGCTGGGACGTAGGTGATGCCGACATAGTAGGTGATCGAGCCCAAGGCCGAGATCGCGAAGGCGCGCATGATGCCGCACCGCTGTTCCGAAAGAGCATGCCGCAGCGGATTGCGAGGGATGGTGCCCTGGGACCGCTGCCGTTCAAAATCCGGAGACTCCTTCATGGTGGAGCGGGCAAGCCAGACGGCTCCCGCAAGGGCGGCGCCCACGAGAAAGGGAATGCGCCAGCCCCATGTCTCAAGCTCGGCGTTCGACATCGAGCTTACGGTCAGTGCAGATACACCAACGGCAAGAAGCGCACCGACCTCGCTGGCGGCCGCTGCCGAGGATGCGATCAGGCCACGACGCTTCATTGGCGCGCTTTCCAGCAGATAAGCGACAACGCCGGTATATTCTCCGCCAACCGAGAAGCCCATTACGCATCTTAGGAGAAGGAGGAGCCAAGCGGCTGTAGGACCAATCTGAGCTTGTGTGGGTAGCAGGCCGGTCAGAAGCGTTGCGATGGACATGATCGCCATCGAAAGGAGCAGCATCGGACGACGTCCGCGGCGGTCGGCGATATGGCCGAACACGACAGCTCCCACGGGCCTCAAAAGGTAGGCCACAGCAAACCCTCCGAGGGTCGCAACCAAGGATGCTGCACCACCGCCGAAGAACACCCGCGATAGGACGGTCGAGAAGTAGAGATAGAGGGTGAAGTCGTACCACTCTACCACCGTCGAGAAAGCTGCGACGACAATGGAGCGCCGATGCACTTTGCTCTCAAGCATCGATTTGGACGGCGTGCGGCATCTTCTTTGGGAACGCAGCTGAAGCGCTGATGTTGCTACCAGTCTGCTTCACCCCAAGCCGACCCTGCGCCCAATGCAAGAAGTGTCCGCTTCCGGGCTGCCGCTGGGCGGTCCTTCAAGTCCCAATGGGCGCTTACCCGCCAGTGCAGGATAGGCACTGGACAGTGACACAGAAGCGATTCACAAGGGCGTTCCAATCCTGGAAGAACCGCGGATTTTCGTCGTTGTGGGTGAGAGCTATTCTGGTCTCGAATCCTCTCTCCCCGACCATCACCTTGGGAAGACAGTCCGGGGGACTGTCTTCCCAGGGTGATCCGCCGGATGGCGCCGTGGCGACGCTCTGTCATCTTCCGCCAGCTAAAGCGCGATGACACCCGCCTCCGTAATTGCCGCAGTTGGCCGCTCACCCAGCGATTACACCCGCGCGCTTAATAGGGACGCAGGGGTGGGGCGGCGGCGCGCCGGGGGGACGTGCTTCCGCTTCGCTCCGGAGGAAGCGAAAGTGGCGAAGATCGACTTTGGCGAGACACGTTCAGGACGTCCCGGGGCGGCGGTTCAGCAGCCGGAGCGCCGCGGTGGCGCGCGCCACACGGCCCTGCTCCGCGTTGGCGTGATCGAGACCGATGCCGGCAAGGAATTCTGCCTCATCCGGAACATTTCCAGCGGCGGTCTCGCCGCGCGGGTTTATTCCGAGATGCCCGTGGGTAGCCGCGCGACCATCGAGCTCAGAACGGGCCAGCAAGTCACCGGCACGCTCGCTTGGGGCCGGGGCGCCGATTTCGGCCTCGAATTCGATGTTCCGATTGACGTTGCGGAAGTCCTGGCGCCCTCGATCGAGGGTGCCGGAAGCACCGCCGGCCAGCGGCCGCGGATGCCGGCAATCGAAATCGACTGCTTTGCCAGCCTCCGTGTCGGCGCGCGCACCTATCGCACGCGCACCTCGGAAATATCGCAAGGCGGGCTGAAGTTGCGGCTGGACGCGATGCTGCCGGAAGCGGAAGCGGTGGTCACGCTCTGCGGGCTGCCGCCGCTCCCCGGAGTCGTGCGCTGGTGCGACGGTGCCGTCGCGGAGATCGCGTTCAATCAGGTGATCCCGCTGGGCGAGCTCGTGCCTTGGCTCAAAGAGCAGCAACGGCGAAGCGCCTGCGGCCCGGATGCGGACTCGCCGCCAGAAGCTCAGGTGCAGCACCGCTCCTGAGGCCGCCACAAAGCACCGCGCGTGCACCTGCGAAGCCCCAGGCGAAACGCGGCGAGTTCAAGCCCCGCCAGTTCAATTTCCGCCGCTTTAACGATCCATCAAACCTCTGCTTGTACGTAGCGAGGATCGCACCAGACGCACTGGAACATCATGTATCACGCGCCCGTCTCAGCCGATCCGATCCCGGAAGAGGTTTCCCCGGCAGAAATACCGGAACAAGACGTCGGTCACGACGGCGCGAGCGCACGGCTCCGCGAAGCGGACGTCCAGAACGGCCAAGCCGAGATCTCGGCCCTGTTCGCTCCGTTCTTCGCTTTGGCCGGCGCGGGCTCCGCTTTGCTTGCAGCCTGGGCGATGTACGGGTCCGTCAACCCGATCTTCATCATGGGCTGGCTCGCAGCAGTGGGCGGCGGCCACTGGTTCACGTACCGGCGGGCGATCAACGTCGCGGAAGCTTCCGGCAGCCGCTCCGCGCCGATGCGTGCCGCCTGGATCCCCGTCGCCGAAGCGATGGGGCTCGCGGCCGTCTGGTGCGCGCTTCCGGCTTACGGGTTCGGCAGCGCTCCGGCGGCCTCGCAGGTCGTGATCGGCGGCGCCATGGGTGCGATGATCATCGCTGCAGTTACGC
>JALYNE010000344.1 GCA_030773375.1 Pseudomonadota bacterium | reverse complement strand
GCGGTGGCGCTGGGCGGCCTGTTCATCGGCGGAGTGCTTGCGCGGGTGCGAGGACTGCCCGCATGGCTGGCCCATATCGCGAGCGCGCTCCTTGGAGCAGGGTGGGTGATCAACCGAATTGGACCCTTGCTTGGTTCGGCACTCCCGACCTGGAAAGATCAGGCGACGGAGCTGGTGATCCGGACGATCATGCTGGCTCGCACGCTGCGGAACGGGGGCACAGGCGAAGATCTTTACCTCTTTATTGCCGTGTTGGCGCTGCTTGCGTGGACACTCGGCTACCTGGCGCTGTGGCTCTTGCTCCGGCGCGGCTGGGTCTGGTTGCCGGTCATCCTCAACGGGCTGGTGTTGCTGGTTAACCTGACGTATGCATCGCCCAAACCGCCCGCGATCCTGTTTTACATCTTTTTCGGCGCGGCGCTCCTGCTGTTGGTGCATCAAAGTTTTCTGACACAAGCGCAGTCGTGGTCTGCGGCGCTGATCGACGTTCCCGATTTGCTCGGCTGGCGGTTTATGGCATCAGGCGCACTGGTTGTGTTGATGTTACTGCTGGCAACGACGTTGCTGCCGACGCACATTACGACGGTGCAGGTCGCGTCTGTCTGGCAGCGGGTACGGGAACCATGGCTCAACATCCAGCAAACCTGGGATCGTGCCTTCTCGACCATTAACGCGCCCGCTAACGCGGGCGGCGGTGGCTTCAACGGGCGATCACTTAACCTGAGCGGCGCGCGTTCGCTCGGCACCGGACTGGTGATGGAAGTGCGTTCGCTCGGACGGGATGGTGCTCCTGCGCCGGACTACTGGCGGGCGACGGCGTACGATCGCTACGTCTCCGAACGGAGCAGCGGTACCTTAAGCTGGACCGATACGACCGGCCAAATCGCGGCAGCAGCATTGAACGTTGCACAGGAAGAGCAGGCGCGGATCACCGTCGCCGCCAACGAGCTGATGCCGCAGCTCGACACAATCGAGCGGCAACAGATCACGCAAACGTTTACGCTGCGCCAGAATTTTGTGCAGCCGACCCTGTTCGCCGCCACGCAGCCGATTTCGGTCAGTCTGGCGACGATGGTCAAGAGCAGTTTCCTGCCCACGGATGGCCAGAATGTTGCCAATTACAGCGATACATCGCTGGTTGCTTTACAGAGCGGCGTTGTACAGTCTGGCCTGAGCTACACGACGACCTCGCTCATTAGTGTGGCTGACAAACAGAGTCTGCGGAACGCGCCCACGTCCTATGCGGATTGGGTGCAACGCTATCTCCAACTTCCCGATGGTACTGCTTTGGAGCGGGTCAAGGCAAAGACGCAGCAGATCGCGGACATGGCGGCAAATCCCTACGATAAGGCCGAGCTGATCCAGAATTATCTCCGCACGATCCCGTACGACGAGAACATTCCATTCCCGCCCGAAGATCGCGATCCGATCGACTGGTTCCTGTTCGACCTCCAGCGCGGCTACTGTGACTACTACGCGTCAGCCATGGTCGTGATGCTGCGGTCACAGGGCGTGCCGACACGGTTAGTGTCGGGATACGCTACCGGTCAATTCAACAGCGACAAGGCTGTGTACGAAGTCCGCCAGAACGTCGCGCATACCTGGGTCGAGGTTTATTTCCCCGGCTACGGCTGGCAGCGCTTTGAGCCGACACCTGCCTCGTACACGCGGGTCCCAGAGCGACCAGAAATAGCATCCCAGGAGGGTGGGTCCGAGGCGGATACAGGTGCAGCAGGTGATCTGTCGCAGAGTGAGCGGGCGCTGGATCTGGCTGAACTGGAGCGGCGGCTGGCGGAGCGAGAGCAGGGCGCGACTGATCCTGACCAGTCACGCACAGGCATGGCCGATGGGCAGGCGCAGGCGCAGTGGACGAGGCGCGTTCAACGTAGTTTGATCGGCGCGGTCGCCATCGCCGTAGTGGTCGCGGCGGTGGCTGTGAGCCGGCGGCGAACCGATTCGAGTTATGCTTCATTTGCATACGCCAGCGCGTTGCAGCTAGCGCGGCTGGCAGGGATGGGGCCTCACGAGTCTGCGACGCCGCGCGAAGTTGCCGCACAGCTAGCGCGGTATGTTCCAGGGCAGCACCAGCCATTAACGGACATTGCAGCCGCATATACACATGAGCGCTACAGCCAGCATCGTCGGCTCGAACAAGGTGTCGTGGAACGCGCCTGGCACCAGGTGCGTTGGCCGCTGCTCCGGATGGCGCTGACACAGCGAGTGCGTGCAGGACGCCGTCAAGCGCGGTTCAGGCGACGAGCCTGAGCGGATATGGTGCTGAGACCTATGCGCTGAGGAGCTAGTCACTGCATGGCGACGTCTGGCGCAGCCAGTGTCGATGACGTTCCACACTCAACGTGGCCGTAAGGGGAATCGACCCATCACTGCCGAACTTGGCCCAGCAGTGGCCGCGGACGAGCGCCCATATTTCGTCATGTTCATTCGTCGTAGTGCAGGAAGGTGCCGACACGTATGACCACACCGCCCATCGATCACGAAGCTGTTAACGCGACCGCTGAGCAACTGGTCGTGGCTGGCTATGCTGCGCTCCATGCAAACAACATCTGGCTTGCCGAGCAGCTGTTTCGACGCGCTGTAATGGTCGATGTCCGTTTTGCTGACGGCTGGCTGGGACTCGCAACGACACAAACTGGCGCGCGTCGCGCGATGTGTCTCCGCTGGGCAGCGTACGTCGATGGACTAGCCCATCAGGAAGTGTCAGGATCACGGACCGCAACTTACCAGAGACGCCCGGTGTATCCGGGGCGGAGGATGTGGGTCGCGCCAACCGTTGCCGCAGCCATCCTGTTAGTCGTAGCGGGACGCGACCTCGCCTATCGTGACCGTTTCCTGCCAGGCGTGGCTGTCGCGTCGATCGACGTTGGTAATTTGCCTCGTACAGTAGCGGAAGCGAAGGTTGGTCAATGGGAACAGCGCATTGCCCGGCGTCCGCTTAGGGTTCGGATCAGCGACCAGACATGGCAAGTTCCGCTCGGCTCCTTGCTCCGCCGGCAGGGTCCAAAACTCGCTCAAGCGGCATTTGCATATGGGCATGAACCGGCACTATGGTCACGGACAGGGACATTTGCGCGCGCAATCGCGGGCTACGACTACGAGGTTGGCAAACCGGAGGTTGATGGTGCAGCGACTGCGTCGCTGATCGCTCAGCTGGCCCAGCGGGTCAAGCAACCCATCCGAGATGCGCAGCTTGAACGGACTCAAACGGGGTGGGCGGTGACGCGCGAGGTAGGTGGGCGTTCGATCGATGAAGCACATGCGGTGGAACGTCTGCGGCAGCTGCTTGTAGCCGAGGCTTGGTCAGCGCAAGACACGCCGCTCGTACTGGACATTGCGGTGCGGAGCGAAGCGCCGGCGCGGACGCAGGCGCAGCTAGAGCGGCTGCGCCGCCGCTTGGAGGAACTGCGGGCCGTGCCGCTGGAACTTGAGGCTGGCGGGCAGCGCTGGAACATCGAGCGCTCTATGCTGATGGACAGCAACGCTGCCGGATCCGTAGCAACGTTGCAGCCAAGTCCAGCATTGATTGCGCAGCAGATCGCAGCGATCGCGGGCATAGTCGCTGTTGCCCCGCAACCGTCGCAATTGGTGTGGCGCGGGGACCGGGTACAGACCATCGTGCCGGGCCGGCCTGGACGAGAGATCGACCGCGATGCCGCGGTTGGGCAGATTGTGGCAGCGTTAGCGGCCGATGCGACCAATGTAGCGCTCCCGCTGCGGGAGGTACCACCTCCACCTGGGGAGGCTGAACAGTTAGGTCTGGTAGCGGAATTGGGTCGCGGTGAGTCACAGTTTTTGACATACACGTCATCCGAACGCGATGCCAATGTGCAGGCTGGAGGCAACGACGTTGACGGGGTGCTGCTGGCACC
>JALYNE010000343.1 GCA_030773375.1 Pseudomonadota bacterium | reverse complement strand
TGCTCGTCGACCTCAGCGGCGGGATGGTACGGATGCCGCAGGATCATCAGCGGCTGAACATAGCCGGGATCGAGGTGCCGGTGGTCGCGCTGAACGGACTTGAGAGCTCGGCTCCGCTGAAGGTAGAGCTCGCGCTCGGCCATTTCGGACTTGCTCCATAAATGAACAAAGCTTCCGCTCCCAACAGGATCCTGTTCGTCACCGGCATGTCCGGTGCCGGCAAATCGACTGCGCTAAGGACCCTGGAGGATATTGGCTGGGAGGTGGTGGATAATATGCCGCTCTCGCTGCTGGAGCACCTTCTTTCCACGCCGCCGTCCAAAGGCGTTGGAAGAGGGCGGCGTCCGCTGGCGATCGGGATCGACACGCGCACGCGTGACTTCGACGCCAACAAGATCGTTGGTCAGATCAAGGCCCTGCCCAGCGATCAGGACGTTCCGATCGAGACCCTTTATTTCGACTGCGCCGGTACCGAGCTCCAGCGTCGCTATTCGGAGACACGCCGCCGCCACCCACTCGCGCCCGACCGGCCGGCGACCGACGGGATCGCGGCTGAGCGGGCGCTGATGGAGCCGCTCCGTCGCTGGTCGGACTATATCATCGACACGACGGATACGGAGCCGCCGGCGCTGCAGCAGCAGATCAGGGAGCGCTTCGCCGGGTCAGGGCACGGCCTCAACGTCCACGTAATGTCCTTCGGCTTCGCCCGCGGCCTGCCGCGCAATGCCGATACCGTGTTCGACCTGCGCTTCTTGAAGAATCCACACTGGGAGGACGCGCTCCGTCCTCTCACTGGGCTCGACCCCGCGGTCGGTGACTATATTGCCACCGACGAGGGATATGAGGAGGCGCTCGGCAAGATCGAGGATCTGCTGCTCACGCTCCTGCCCCGCTACGAAGCGGAGGGAAAATCCTATCTCTCCATCGCATTTGGCTGTACCGGCGGGCGACATCGCTCGGTCCACGTCACCGAGAGGGTCGCATCGAGGTTGCGCGAGACCGGCTTTTCGCCCACGGTCGAACATCGCGACCTCGGCTCTCGGCCGCGCGACGGTATTGAGGGCGTGCGGCGGCCACGGGCGGAAGATTAGTTCAAGGTGTTTTTTGGATGATCGGTTTGGTGCTTGTGACCCACGGCCGCCTGGCCTGCGAGTTCGTCACTGCCATGGAACATGTTGTGGGTCCCCAGCAGCGGATCGAGGCAATCTGCATTGGGCCGGAAGACGATATGGAAGGCCGCCGCAACGACATCGCCGAGGCGATCACTCGGGTGGATGACGGATCGGGCGTGATCATCCTCACCGATCTGTTCGGGGGCACGCCATCGAACCTCGCCATCTCGCTCATGAGAAGCGAAAGGGTCGAGGTGATCGCGGGCGTGAACCTGCCGATGCTGATTCGGCTCGAGGGCGCGCGCAAGACGATGGACGTCAAAGCTGCCGTGGGTGCGGCCCGCGAAGCGGGGCGGAAATATATATCCGTGGCCTCGGAAATCCTCGGCGAGGCTGCCTGAAAATGCCGAGCCGGACGATCGAGGTTCGGAACAAGCGCGGACTTCACGCTCGTGCCAGCGCCAAATTCGTCACTCTTGCTTCTGGCCTCAAGGCGAGAGTCGAGGTCGACAAGGATGGCTCCAAGGTTTGCGGCACCTCGATCATGGGCTTGATGATGCTTGGCGCGGCAATGGGCGACACCATCACGATCAGCGCCAACGGCGAAGGGGCCGAAGAAGCCGTGCAAGCTCTGTCGGAACTCGTCGAGGGCAAGTTCGGCGAGGACTGATGCCCCGGGCGATCACCGCCTTTTCCAACCCGATCGTGAAGCAGGTCCGTGGGCTTCGTGACAAAAAGAACCGGCGCCGCGAAGGCCTTTTCATGGCCGAGGGGCTACGTATCCTCACCGAAGCGCGCGAGGCCGGCTTCCTGCCGCGGATGCTCTTCTACGGCACCGGAACGGGGCACCCGCTTCTCGAGCCGCTGATAGCAGAAACGGAGGCCGCCGGCGGGGAGGCCATCGAAACCAATTCCGACATCCTCCACAAGCTCTCGGGCAAGGAAAATCCCCAAGTCGTCCTCGGCGTCTATGAAGTTTTCCCGACCGGCCTGGAGCGGATCGATCGAAACGAGGCCGGGCTCTGGGTCGTCGCCCAGTCACTGCGGGATCCTGGCAATCTCGGCACCATTCTGCGAACCGGCGATGCAGTGGGGGCGGGCGGGCTGATCCTTGTCGACGACTGCGTGGACCCGTTTTCGGTGGAAGCCGTTCGGGCGTCGATGGGCGCGCTCTTCACCCAGAAGATCGCGGCCGCGCCTTGGGAGAGCTTTCTCGAATGGCTGCGCTCTGGAGACGGCGAGCTCATCGGCACCAGCCTCAGAGCGAGGCACGACTATCAGGAGCCACGCTACCGCCGTCCCGCCTTCATCCTTGTCGGCAATGAAGCACAGGGTCTCCCCACCGAATATGAGGAGGCCTGCGATACGCTCGTCAAAATCCCGATGCTTGGGAAAGCGGACAGCCTCAACGCGGCGGTTGCGTGCGCTGTGATGGCCTACGAGATCCTGAACCAGTGGCGGCATTCCTGATCCATCCGGCGCGGCCATGGCCATGAAACGCCTCCGCGCGACGACGCCGCATCGGCGCGCCTACCTTATCCTCGCCGCCGTCGGCGGGTGCATGTACCCGCCAGTCGCGGGTGGAAACTCTGCTGCTGCGGACACTTACACTGCTCGCGGCCAGGAACCTGGATGGCTCGTCACGATCGTCGGCGGCCATATCGATTATGTCGGCAATTACGGAGACAAGCGTATCAGGGTCGCTCGTCCCGATCCGCGCACCACCTTCAACGGTCACCGCTACGAGACGCCTCGGCTTATCGTGGACGTTACCCACGGATGCTGCAACGACGTCATGAGCGGCCATGGTTATGCCGATCAGGTTATCGTTATCGCCGACGGCGAAAGCTATCGCGGCTGCGGCGGCGAGCGGCGGCTAGAGTGGGACAACTGAAAGGCCGGCTGATTCATTCCGCCGCGGCCGGAAGTTCGAATGTGTCGAGCTTGGTCAGTGCCCGCGGGGTCGTATCAATTACTGGCAGCGGCTCGATCTCCTTGGCCCCACCCGATACTTCCAACGCCTCGAAGCGACGGGCCTGCGTCAGCACCTGGCTTTCGAGGCTGCCGACAAAGCTGTTGTACGCGCCGGTGGCAAGCTCCAGATTGCGGCCGAGTTTTGAAACATGGGCGCCCATCGTTGAAAGGCGACTGTGGAGCTCCTTCCCCAGCCGGGCAATTTCAGCGGCTTCCTCCGCGAGCTTTTCCTGACGCCAGACGCTCGCCACCGTGCGGGCGATCGCGACGAGGTTAGTGGGTGTGGCAAGGAGCACGCGCCGCTCAAATGCCCACTCCCAAAGCGCCTCGTCCTGCTCCAGCGCAGCGGTGAGAAAATGCTCGCCGGGGATGTACATGACGACATAATCGGCTGCATCCCCGAACTGCTGCCAGTAAGCCTTGCTGCCGAGCTGCATGGCATGGTTCCGGATCGAGGCCGCATGGGCCTTGAGGTGCGCGGCTCGGGCCGTTTCCTCGACCACCTCCGAGGCATCGAGGAAAGCGTTCAGCGAGCATTTGGCATCGATGATGAGCTTTCGGCCGCCCGGCAGCCGGACGATCACGTCGGGCCGGAGGCGTCCTTCGTCGGTTGTCACCGATACTTCAGATCGAAAGTCCGCATAGGGAGAGAGCCCGGCCTGCTCGAGGACATTGCGCAAACTTTGCTCGCCCCAGCGTCCGCGCGATTTTGGGCTGTGACGGAGCGCGCTGACGAGCCGGGCCGCCTCGTCGCGGACCTGCGATTGCCCGGCCCGGACGAGTTCAACCGCCTCGCGAAGCTCACGAT
>JALYNE010000342.1 GCA_030773375.1 Pseudomonadota bacterium | reverse complement strand
CGACGTGGCGTTAATGTTCCCACTGTACCACAGTGCGGACATGGAGGCAATACCCTGCTGGTCTGCGAAGCACGATCGCACATGAGCAGTGGGTTGTCCCGACACCATCGTCCTCGCGTCACGCCCCAACAAGGAGCTGAGCGTGATGCCCTCGACCAGCATGCCCACCCCCATTAGTCGGCCGCCACACTATCTGTACGATCCCCAGGAGACGTTGGCGCACTTTCGTACCCGCCAACAGCACGCCTATGCGGCGGGACGCCGCGCATGGCGGGAGCGACTGCTCAAAGCCCATCTACTGCCCTTCTACGAGGCGCTCGTCAGCTACGTTGGACGCAACCAGTACGCCTGGGTCAAGGAGCAGACGCTGGCTGACGAGTTTGAGGTCCACGTTGCGACGATCAAGCGCTGGCTGGCCAAGCTGGAGGACGCAGGGCTGATCCGCCGTCAGCGTCGCTTTGCGACGTCGTCGCTGACGTTCATCACGGCCTATGATGCGGTAGGGCAAGAGATACAGAATACCGATAATCCTTATGAAAAACACCAGGAAATAGAAGATTATCGGCAGAAAGATGAGCTCTGCGTTGCGCGCAAAAATGCGCCCACGTTCGGCGCATTTTTGCCCCCAGACTCCATTAACACCGCTCACTTAACTGATGGTAGTGGTGGTGCCTCAGCGACGCCGGACAAGGAGGGACATGCGACCGCCACACTCCTCCAGCGCGAGGGGGTTACTGACTACTACCTGCTGCCGGCCATCGACCGCACACCCGTCACCGAGCTTCAGGCGATCAGCGCGTATCTTGACCGCCAGCATAATGTGCGCGATCGTCCGCGGTTGTTTGCCTGGCTGGTGAGCCGGGGGTTTGGTGCGCAGCTCCTGAAGGGGCATGACGTGTCGGCACGGAAACATCACCCGACACCACGGCACCAGCGGTTGTTGCACCACCAGTCAGCCTGTGACGGAACAGCAGGTGGGCCCGCCTCGCCAACGGCGGAATGTCACGCGGTGACGCCCCTAACGGGGGCCGCAGCCGAGCTACGTACGACGTGGGAGCGGGTGTTAGCCCAGCTCCAGTCCGTGCTGCCATCCGATGTCGTTACCACCTGGCTGGCAGATACCGCCTTACTGGCGCTCGATGACCAGGCGGTGGTTGGCACGCCGCAGGTATTTGCGCGCGACGTCCTCTGTTCCGACTACCTGCCTCAGCTGCAGCAGGCGCTGCAAGCAGTGCTGCAACGCCCCATCGACGTCGCGGTGGTGGTCGACAGCCCGCTACACGGCGCGCCGGCTAGCCAGCATACATGCAAGAATGTCGTGGGTAAGAAGGATTTCGTCCGTGCCAATTAATGCGACTTTCGGCCTACGGACATGCGCAACCTTCACGTACCGGATCGCGTCATACCGGACATAATCTGCTGGTACAAACAGTAATAACGCTAGATACTAACAAGAGGAAGATCGATGAAAACGCAATTGACGCGGTCAATGACCAATAAAAAGCTTGGTGGTGTGGCGGGTGGGATCGCGGAGGCCTTTGGCTGGGATCCGACGCTCGTGCGGCTTGGCTTCGTGCTGCTCACGTTGGCGCATGGCGGTGGCCTGCTGCTGTACCTGATCCTGATGCTCGTGCTGCCCAAGGCGGACCGGCCGTCCGTAGCGCAGCAGGCCGTCGCTGGGATGGCGTCCGGTGCCTATCACCTGCCAAGTGCGGAAGGGCGCAACCGCACGCTCGGCTATGTGCTCCTGGGGGTTGGCGGGATCATGCTCGTGTCGATGCTGCCTATCCCGGGGCCGGTCATCGCGCTGCTGATCGTGGGCGCAGGCTGGCATGTGTTGCGCAAGCGGTAACAGTTTGGAGTATAGACAGTGCGACGAGCGCCCTGCGGGGCGCTCGTCGCATATAGGATGCTCTTCACAGATGCTGGTGCGGTGCTACTGGCCCCGTGTGTACCAGGCGTTGATCGCGGTGTACAACGCCTCTGCGATGGCCGGCTGGCGGGTCCCGGCGCGCAACACGTCCTGCTCCGGGGATGGAAACACGTCGGAACCGTCGCTATTACTACCGCAAAGAGCGCCAGGGCACGCGCGTGATCAGCACCTATCTTGGCAGCGGCCCGACCGCGCACCTGATCGCCCAATGCGAAGCGAAGCGCATCGCCGACGCGCGGCACGCCCGGGCCGCGTGGAAGCGCGAGCAGCAGCGGATCATGGACCAGGCAACGCTCGTGTTGAGCAGCGAGGCGGACGTCCGCGCGCTGGTGCACGCGGTGCTGCTGGTGAACGGGTTTCACCAGCACAAACGACAATGGAGGAAATGTATGACGCAGGATCTACTGCAGGACCAGCTGGGAGGCGCGATCGACACAGCCCATCCTGACGTTGCGCGCCGGCGAGAGGGATTCCAGGCGCTGCGTGCTGCACTCGCTATTAAGGCCCAGCCGGCCAAGAAGGGCGGCACGGTCACCGAGTCGGCTCAAGCGATTGCAGAACGCGACAAGCGCGCGGCTGTGCGCAAGGTATTAGCCGAGTGCCCGTGTATTTGGGATGGGCTGCGGTCCATGCTGAGCAGCGGTCAACGGGCGATCATTGAGGCAGCCTGTGGTGGGTCTATCGACTCGGCGACCGGGCAACTCCTGGAAACGTCCATACGTGCGCTGCGAGATGGCCTGGGTTACGCGCAGGCGCCGCCCCTGGAACAGCTGCTGATTGAGCAGATTGTGTTCGCGTGGGCCAATCTGGAATATGTCCAGCTGCATTACGCCAAGTCGGCCTTTGGGAGCCATACGTTGACCGCCGGCGCGTACTGGGACAAGCGGGTCACCAGCGCCCAGGCGCGCTACCTCCGGGCCATCGACGCGCTGGCCCGCGTGCGCCGCCTCGCGCTGCCGCAGCCCTTGCAGGTTAACATCGGCGGCCAGCAGGTGAACGTGGCTGGTGCCTCTGAGTGCGGCACGTGCCGCACCGAAGACGAATCGCACGTCCCTAGCGCAGACACGCCACACAGTGGTCCGGGATGCTCGTACTAGGAATCGGGGTTGGCCGGTGCACTGCGCGGCGGCTCGGCGAGCCGCTGCCACGTGAGCTCGGAGAGGCGCCGGCTCTCCTCAAGGATCTGGCGGGCAGCCTGCCGCTGGTGCACGCTGGCTGCAATCTGCTGCTGAATGGTGCTCGGCCGGGGCGCGTGGGACGCATGAACCGTGTCAGCTTCGAGAGTGGCTGTCGCTGTTCGCCGCATAGGTGTCCTCAGTGCGTGTGTATTAGCTCCACGCGGGCCATCATAGCATATCGTTCAGAGAACGATTGCACCGCGTGCGCAGGGAAGGTCGAGAGAGTTGGTGCCGAGTGTACACCGGTTACCACAGGTGGTACTACGACCGTCAGGTCCTGCTGGGTGGGGGGTCAAAAGTCCTGGTGTGGGTGATCGGCACTGGCCGTATCGTGCGGGCCTGCGCGGCGGTTATGCCGTCACACGTATTTGGAGGACCCATCCATGGCGATGTCATCTCCCATTCTCCAGAAGCAGCTCGAAGCGTACGTCGGCGATGTGGAAACGGGCGTGGTCCATCGGTACCGCGCCGGATGTGCGGATATTGCCGGCGTGTTTTTCCTGGATGTGCGGACCGCCCTGGTCCATGGCTACCGGCTCTGTGCTTGCTGCGGTGTCCAGCGTGAGACACCCTCCGCCTGACCCACCGTTAGATTGACCAGAAGCAGCCGTCGTCACCGTGGGGCGTGGACTGGCGCCCCGGTAAGGTGTACCGTAAAGGTGCTCTGTCATCGTAGTCTCGCACCTGCGTAGGCCAGCTCATCGGGCGGTCGCCCGCGATGCCGCGCACGACGGCCGTGTCGAACGGCATGGTTGCGTCGTGCGCGGCATCGTGGTGGTGCTGTG
>JALYNE010000341.1 GCA_030773375.1 Pseudomonadota bacterium | reverse complement strand
CCGGCGATCCGGCCCGGATCGCTGCCACAATTGCAGCAAGTTCCGAGTCTGATCGGCGAAGCAGCTCGCGGCTACGCTCAAGCCCCGGAAGGCTGAACCGCTCGTCGACCCGTCCCAGTTGTGATCGAGCCGCGCCCACCAGGAACACCGCCGTGGCGCGGTCTCCTTGGCGGAGAGCGAGAAGGGCTGCCGTTACGGCGGCCCGAGCGTCGGACAGCATGGCTTCCAGCCTGACTGGCTCGGCACCCTTCGACCGGCAGGCTTTGGGATCCACGGCGCGGACATATTCGGCGAGCCCATGAAGCACCGCCGGCGTTGGCTCGCGCCCGTCGAATTCCTCCACGATGAGGCCACGGATAAAGCGTTCCAGGGCCCGGCTCTTCCGGTCGTGGGCGGCAAGGCGCGGCGGATCTGCCAGGTCCGGGATGGGCTTTGGATTGTGCGTGCCGTCGCCCCGGTGACTGCTCATGACCGAGGAGGTGACATCGGCCGTGCCTGGCCTCCCTGAAAGCCCAGGAAAGCTGAAATCGGGATTGCCGCGGCCGCTTTTGTGGCAACTGGAGCAACTCAGGCCGGCGCGGGCCGCCTGGCCGCCGAGCAGCAAAGGCGCGCTGAACGCTGCCCGCCCGATCGCGATCGCCTGCCGCTCCGCTTGGTCCGCCGGCGGGCGTAGGCATTCGCGGGGCTGGGTCGAGAGTCCCTCGAACAGCCGCTCCCGCGGGAGCCAGCGCGCGTCACTGATCGGCAACGAATTTGTGTCCGCTGCGGCACCCAGGAGGAGGAGCAAGACCCCCCTGGTCAGGAGGCGTCGGATGGGCCGTTCTCTATCCACTGCCGGAGCTCATCTGCCTCCGCGCAGCCGAAGGTGCATATCCGCTCCAGCTTCGCGAGCATTTTCGCGGCGCCCGCTTTGTCACCCCGCTCGACCATCAGCTCTCCGAAATATTCGGTAGCGCCCTTGTGGTCGGGGGCGACCTTCAAAGCTTGATTGTAGTAAGTTTCGGCCAACTCGTAGCGCCCGAGCTTTCGGTTGGCGAAGCCCAGATAGGTGAGGATATCCGGGTGGTGGCCGAAGGCGGCACGTGCCGCCTCCAATTTGCTTATCGCTTCTTCGTAGCGACGCTCATTGATGAGGCCGACCGCTTCGAGATAGGTGCGATCGCCAGAACCGGCATGCGCAAAGAGGAGCCCCGGCTGGGTTTGAAGCCGCGCCTGCGGCCCCGCTGCGATTGCCGCATTCAATGCTGCCACTGCCGCCTTGAGATCGGCGGCCTTGGCACAGCTCTCGCCGCATTTCTCCGCCATCGCATTGAGGCTCGCCAGCTCTGCCTGCGCCTTTTGCGCGTCGCCAAGCTTGGCGTAGGTCGCGCCGAGTTCCTGGCGCGCTGCCACCATGGCAGGATCGGACTTCACCGCGCGCTCATAGTGCCGACGCGCGCCTTTCAGGTCGCCCAGCCCGGCAGAAGCGAGCCCGGCGAGGTAGTTTGCATTGGCGTCGCGCGGTGCCACCCCCAGCACACGCGTGAACGCTTTCTTTGCCTCGGCGTAACGCTGTGCCTGGAGCGCATCGACCCCCTTGCGATATTCCGCTGCAGCATCGACCTGCGGAACGCTAAGGCTGGGTGCTGAGCCCATGCTGCCGCCGCCCCCGTCGAGGCCGTAAACGGCCGTAGGGACGCTGAGGGTTGCTGAAGCCAGCAACAGTGAACGCATGAGCGTAAGATACCGCATACCGACTCCAATCCGTTGAGTGTTGACCACTAGCACAAACACATTGCTTCTCAAAGCTTTGCAACGGGTACGTCGCACTTCGAGCGTGCTTCACCCAGAAGAAGACGGCGGTATTTTCATGCCGTCTTCAGCCGGTTCAGCATGCCAGCCGTATCGGGGCGCAAGCCGCGCGAGGACCTTGGCGGTTAACCGTGCGCAGAGGGCGCCCAGGAACGGAAAAGCCTCCGTGACAGCCGAGGCAACCCGTTCGTTCAGCGCCTCCCGGAGGAGGCGCCGCGCGCGGTGCAGGCGCGTCTTCACCGTCTCGGGCCGGAGATCGAGGTTGGCGGCGGTCTCTTCAACACTGCACTCTTCGATCTCGCGCATGATGAAGACGATCCGGAACGGCTCCGGCAACTCGTCGACGGCCTGTTCAATGAGCAGGCGCATCTGCGAGCGCGCCGCATTATTCTCCGGGCTTTCCGCAGCCGAGGCGGAGTTCAGCATGATGATCTGCGCGCCGCTCTTCTGGGCAGCTTCGATCGCTTCGACGCCGACCGTGGTGCGTCGCTTCCGGAGACGGCCGCGCGCTTCGTTCAGCGTGACGCTCGTCAACCAGGTAAAGAGGCTCGACTCCTCCCGGAAGCCGTCGAGCTTCTCGAAGGCGCGCGTATAGGCTTCCTGCAACACGTCTTCGGCTTCAACATCGTCGCGAACCACACCGCGCGCGATCCGGAACAAGCGCTGGTTGTTGCGCTGCATGATAACGCGAAAGGCGTCCTGGTGGCCCTGGCGCGCAAACCCGATGAGCTCGGGTTCACTCATTCCTTTGTAGTTGAGCGCGAGCGCCTGCTGTGAGCGTGCCATACGTCCCCTCGTTCATTGGATGCGGAACCGTGGTGCGAGGTTCCCGAACGACAACCGAAAAGCGCCGGAAAACTTTCCATCGAAGGACTCGCTTAGTCACCGCTCCACGGCAACATCATGACGACGTCATATGGGACCAATCATGCTCCATGAAAAGGCACTCTCCCCGATGCGGCAGGAACCCGGGGTTCCGCGGAAACAGGCTTTCGGGGGAAATCAGACCGGGAACCTTTTGGGCACTGTCAACTCCAATGGGTGCGGTGGGAGCCGTACCGGACGAACAGCCGTCCGGCCAACCTTTGAAGAAAAGCCGTTCCGCCTGGGTGCACCCGAGCCCAAGCCTGCGGTCGGCTGTCAGGAGTATAGAATGATCAGAACAGTTACAATGGCACTCGCCCTCGCCGGCCTCGTGTCCACTGCTGCGGTTGCACAGAGCGGTGCCGGGCCGACCGACCCTCAGATCGCGCACATTGCCTACACGGCTGGCCAGATCGACATTGCGGCGGCGAGGCAGGCGCTGGCCAAATCGAAGAACCGGCAGGTTCGTTCGTTCGCGCAGGAAATGATCCGCGACCATGAAGCGGTGAACAAGCAGGCGCTGGCGCTTGTCGGCAAGCTCAAGGTTACACCAGAAGCCAATCCGACCAGCGCGGGTCTGTCGAAGCAGGGCGAACAGAAGCTCCGCCAAATGGCTCGCCTGAGAGGCGCCGCTTTCGATCGGGCCTATGCCCAGAACGAGGTGGCCTATCACAGACAAGTCAACGGCGCGCTCGCCAGCACGCTGATTCCGGCATCCGACAATGCCGAACTGAAGGACCTGCTCCAGACGGGCCTCCGCCTGTTCCAGGAGCATCAGCTTCACGCCGAGCATCTGGCTCAGGGTCTGCAGGGGCGGGGGAGCAAACGAAAATAAGCGGGCCGACTTTTTCTCGCGCATTTGAACGAAAGGCTGGAAATATGGCTTATCCGAAGCATGGCAGGGGCAGGGTCGCATTGGCCTTGGTCACGCTCTCGGCCACAGTCGGGCTGCTGCCGGCGGCGAAGGCCGCTCCGGTGCGGCCGCCGAAGGTCCACACCGTCGTCATGAACAAGATGGTCTATGGGCCGGCGCCGTCCGGCGTCAGGGCAGGCGACGTGATCTTGTGGGTGAACAAGGATATATTCCGGCACACGGCAACCGCGAGGGACAAGAGCTTCAACGTCGATCTTCCAGCCGGCAAGTCCGCGCGGACGGTGGTGCAGAAGCCCGGAGTGATCAGCTACTTCTGCCGGTACCACCCCGGGATGAAGGGGCAGCTGGCAGTTGCGAAGTGAGGCGGTGACCTGCCCC
>JALYNE010000340.1 GCA_030773375.1 Pseudomonadota bacterium | reverse complement strand
AGGTATTGCTGGCCGCAGCCCGCGGCGCGGCCGCCGACCGCGAGTGGCTGACGGCCTACCAGATCGCGAGCCAACTCGATGATGCCTACCCCACCGGCACAGTGATGGCCGATCGGCCGTTGGCCGAGCGCGACGACTACACCACTCTCGCCTGGCTTGCAGCGACGACGGCGCTCGACAAGCTCAACCGCCCGGCGGACGCTGCCGCCTTGTTCGCAAAGTATGCGAAAGGCGGTCGATCGGGCCAAGTCCTGACCAAAGGCTTTTATTGGGCGGGCCGCGCCGCGCAAGCCGCCGGACAGGCGGAGCAGGCCAATAGTCACTTCAGGGAGGCCTCCGCCTATCCCGAGCTTTTTTATGGTCAGCTGTCGCTCGAGCGCCTGGGCCGCAGCGTTCCCGCGCCTGTCACGGTTCCGGAGGTGCAGATAAGCGCCGAGGATCGAGCCGGCTTCCAACGCCTAGGCCTCGTGGAGGTCATTCGCCTGCTCGGCCAGCACGGCCAGTGGGAGGAGCAGTCTGTCTTCGTGCGGTCGCTGGCCGAACACGCAGGCACTGATCGCGACCGCGCGGTGGCAGCAGAGCTCGTTGGCCAGATCGGCCGGCTGGATCTCGGAGTTTGGCTGGCGCGCAGCGCGCGCAACGAAGGTGCGTCGTTTTATGTTCGCGCGGCCTACCCGGAAGTCTCCATTCCGGCGGCGCAGAGCCAATATTGGTCGCTGGCACACGGTATCATTCGTCAGGAAAGCTCCTTCGACCGGGCCGCCCTCAGCCATGCGGGCGCGCGAGGCATGATGCAGCTGATGCCCGGCACGGCCCGCGAGGTAGCCGGCCAGCTCCAACTGCCCTACGACCAGAGGAGGCTGACTGTCGACCCGGCCTACAACATCATGCTTGGCAGCCATTATTTTCAAAGCCTGATGCACTATTGGGGCAACAATGCCGCGCTCGCGGCTGCCAGCTACAATGCGGGGGCCGGCAATGTGCTCAAATGGGTGCGGGAGAATGGCGATCCGCGGCTGCCTGGATCAGACATCGTCAGGTGGATCGAAGACATACCCTTCTCCGAAACGCGCGGCTATGTGCAGCGCGTGCTGGAGAACGCCGTCGTGTACGACGCGCTCAGGCAGTCTGGCGCCGCCTCCCCTCGCGCTCATATCTCCCAGTATCTGGGGAAGTCCGGTCGCCCGGGGTGACGGTCCGCCGCAGTCGCCCCGTGTCCGACGATCCGTCGTCCGATATCCATCCTGGTGCAGGCAAACTCTTCATGGCGATGATCCGCCCTCTGTTGCTGCACGGCAGCTTGGCCGCCTGCGCAGACAGCGCGCCGGCGCTCGAGAAGGGTCTCTCCGCCAGCTTCATCTGCGAGGGTGGGAGTCTGTTCCGAGTCCGCTTCTTTGACGGTCAGGTCCGCATCACGACCAGAAGCGGCGCCTACAATCTTGACCGGCGCCCGTCCTCGATCGGTCAAAAATATTCGTCCGGCGACACCACTTTCATTCTCGATGAGGAGCGTGCCGTGCTTACAGGCGCCGGTGGCGGCCCCTTCAAGCGTTGCCATGCGACTTGAGACCCGCTTACGGAAAAGGCAGCGACTGCTAGGCAGACGGTGGCAAAAACGTTCGAGAAGACACCAAGCTGCCGGTCGGGTCCGATGGAGAACAGGCGACGTGGCGACCATCCTGCAGATACCACGGCCGAAGGGTACGCCCCATGTGCGGCGGCCTCGCCGCCAACAAAGAGCATGAAGCCCAGGCGGACCGCCGGTCTACACACTTCATCGGGCGGAGTTCTGACGCGGATGGCGGCAAACCGTCCCTTGGTGCGCGCGGCAGCATTGGCAGCGTTCTTGCTTGCAGCTGCTGGCGCCACGGTCGCGGAGCAAATGGACCGACCAGTCACTGCTGCGCTCGCCTTTCTTCTAGGGGTCACGCTTGTTGGGGCTTGGGAGGGACTGCGCGGCGGTTTGCTGGCCGCGATCCTCGCCTCCGTCATCTACAACGTCTTTTTGAGCGATCCAGTCTTCAGGTTCAGCCTCACATCCGCTGAGGATTATGTTCCGCTCATCGCCTTCAACCTGAGCGCCGCAGCCTCTGGTTTTTTGGCAGGGCGCCTCAAGGACCGAGCTCTTGCTGCGGAATCATCCAATCGTCGTATTCGCGCGCTCCTTGAGGTCAGCCACAGGCTGCAGGCAGCGGTGGAAATGGAAGATATTCCCGCCGCCATCGCAGGTTTCGCCGACGCCGGAAGCGGTTCGGAACCGGAAATATTCGTCAGGTCCGAAGGCGCCCTGCTTCCCCTGCAGAAATCCTCGCAGCAGGTGGAGCTTGCCCAGCAGCTGCTCGCGTCAGGGGAGCCGAGCCTGCGACGCGGAGATCACAAGGCGTTAGCCCTCTCAACACCGGCAGGCGCGAGAGCTGTTCTCGTGATCGAATGGCCGATCACGGCCGACCAAAGCCCGGAGCAGCATGATCTCGAAGCTTTGGTGAACCTCCTCAGCATCACGCTGGAGCGTTGCCTGCTCCTGAAGCGGCTCTCGGAAGCTGAGCTCGTCAAAAGATCCGAGGAGTTCAAAACCGCGCTGCTGTCGTCGGTTTCCCACGATATGCGCACGCCACTCAGCGCGATCTCTGCGTCGGCAAGCAGTCTCACAAGATTTGGAGCGGAGCTTCATGAAGATATGCGCCGCGACCTACTGAGTACCATCCAGGAGCAGTGCGAACGGTTGAACCGATACACCACGAACCTCCTCAATCTGGGACGTATCCAGGCAGGAGTGGACCACAGACAGTTTACTGAATGCGACGCTCTGGAGGTGCTGGGTGCCGCGATCTCCCGCACGAGGACATTGGGGGGCAGTCACCGGATCACGAAAAAGTATGACGTTTTTCCGGCGCCCGTGCGGGCAGACCCGGTGATGCTCGAACAGGTCTTCTACAACGTTCTTGAGAATGCGGTACGTTACAGTCCCGAGGAGTCTCCCGTCGTCGTATCCGCGCGCGTGATCGACAGCGATCTTGCCCTTTCCATAAGCGACGCCGGCGAGGGTATTCTCCAAGCTGATCTCGAGCTGGTTTTCGAACGTTTTTATCGGTCGCGCTCCTCCCTGCACCACGAGGGAAGCGGTCTTGGCCTCTCAATCGCGAGAGGCTTCACCGAAGCCTTCGGCGGCTCCATCAAGGCAGAGCGAAGCGACAAGCGGCTTGGTGGCACAACGATCAACATCCTTCTCCCGCTTCAACCCTCGAGCCTACCGGCATCATGAGTCTTCGTATTCTGATCCTGGACGATGAGCCCGCCATCGCACGCGTGCTTCAACCCGTGCTCAGCGCCACGGGCTCGGTGGTCTTCGGCGCAGCAAACGCGGTTCAGGGCCTGCGCATCGCTCGCGAGAATGCCGTCAATCTGGTCCTCCTCGACTTAGGCCTGCCGGACGCGGACGGTAAGGATTTGATATCAAGCTTCCGCAGCATCGGCGAAGTAGCAGTGATCGTGATTTCAGCCCGGCATCAGGACAGCGAGAAGGTCGCCGCCCTGGATGCCGGCGCCGATGATTATGTCGATAAGCCCTTCAACATTGACGAACTGCTGGCGAGAATCAGGGCGGCCCAGCGCCGGCTGCCCTCCCAAGCACCAAGAGCAGACATATTCGAGAGCCGGGATCTCACCATCGATTTCCGGCGTCGCGAGGTGCGCCTCATGGGAGAAGAGGTGAAGCTTTCTCCCAAGGAATATGATCTACTGCGGACGCTCGCCGAACATTCCGGCCAAGTCGTGACGCACCGGCGCCTTCTTCTCGCCGGCTGGGGCGATCCGAGCGCGGATGCCCAGTACCTACGAAGCTATATCGCTTTGCTTCGACAAAAGCTTGAGGAGGATCCGGCCGAGCCTCGATTGGTCCTCACCGAGCTGGGCGTGGGAT
>JALYNE010000339.1 GCA_030773375.1 Pseudomonadota bacterium | reverse complement strand
CATTGATTGCCGAGGAATAAAGGGTTGGCCCGAGGCTCCAGCCGAGCGTGCCGCTGTTGCCCGCCCAATGGATGTACTGGCCGCCTTCTCCGGTCGCCTTGGTGATCGGGAGCTGGGTGCCCTTGGCGCCAACGTCGATCGTCTTGGCGCCGGCAAAGAAGGGCGCAACGAAGACGTTGTAATTTTCGCGGAAGGCAAGGTAATCGCCGCCCGGCGCGACCTGATACTCGACGATCAGATCGCCCTGCGCGTGGGTGCGCCGGTCCTTTCCGTTCATGTCGACGCTGATCAGCTTGAGCTTCTGGTCTTCGCTCACTTCCATGTACACGCGGTCGCTTGCTGCGCCGAAGTGCGGGGTGCCGCCCTCGCGGGTGAGGCGGGTCGCCGCGCCTCCGGCCGCAGCAATGCGAAACACGCCCTTGTCCTGAGACCAGCGGTCGGAGGTGAGCTCGCCACCGCCGCCGCCCTCGAACGCGATCATCTGGCCATCTGGCGAGAAGCGCGGGCGCCGGTAATGCCCAGGGTTTTGAGTGAGGGTGCGCAGGCCTGAACCATCGGCATTGACCGTGCGGATCTCGCCCAGCCGCTGATCGTTCCAGCTGATGAAGACGATCCGGCTGCCGTCGCGCGACCAAGAGGGATCGAGCTGGAAATCGCCGTCGTTGGCGGTGAGCTGGCGCGGAGCGCCGCCCGCGGCGTCTTTCAGATAAAGCCGGCCGAGGCTTTCGAATACGACCCGCCGCCCGTCGGGCGAGAGAGTCGCAAAGCGCGGCATCTTGGTGGTGAAGCTTTCGCTGAAGGCATTTACGAGCGGACGCGGCGGATCGACGACATCGCGCGTGTCTGAGACCTGGAACGGGATTTCGGCGGCTCCCGTTCCATCGAGGTTGACGCGTCGGATCTTGCCGCCCGCCCAGAACACGATCGAGCGGCTGTCCGGCGTCCAGCCCATGTTCGGATAAACGCCGTGGATCGCCCAGGTCTCCTGCATATCCTGGTCGAGATTGTCGTAAATCTTGCGCTCTTCGCCGGAGCGAAGGTCCTTCACATAAAGCTTCGACTTGGCGCGCTCGCGGTGGACATAAGCGAGATAGCGGCCGTCCGGCGACGGCGTAGGGCGCACGGCGCCGCCTGGGCCGCCGGCCACATTGGTTCGCTCGCCCGTCTTCAGATCGTAACGCTCGATCGCGAAGACCTGCTGGTTGGAATTTTGGGCATATTCAAAAATATCGCCGGGAGTGGTGTTGCGGCTGAAATAGATGGCATCGCCCGCCGGCGTGAACATCGGCTCGCCGAGCTCTTTCTGGAAGCGCGGGTTCGGCCGCTCGACAAGCGCAACGCCCGCGCCGCCGGCCACGTGGTACATCCATATCTCGCCGGTTCCGGCCGATCGCTGAGTCGTGAAATGCTTGCGCGCCGCGACGAAGCGGCCGTCGGCGCTCCAGGTCGGGTTGTTGAGAAGCGTGAAGGTCTCTTTGGTGAGCTGCCGCCGGTTGGAGCCGTCGACGTTCACAATCCAGATGTTCTCGCCGCCGCCCCGATCGGAGGTGAAGGCAATTTGCCTGCCGTCCGGTGAAAATCGGGGCTGCGTTTCATAGGGCAGCCCTGCCGAAATTCGGGTCGCACGGCCGCCGCCGATCGGGATCGTGTAGATATCGCCAAGAAGATCGAACGCGATCGTCCGCCCATCCGGGCTGACGTCGAGATTCATCCACGTGCCTTCCGAAACGTTGATCGGCACCGCGCGCATCTTCATCGGCGGGGCGGCGACATCCCATTTCTTCTGGTCCTTCTTCTCGCCTTTCTCCTGCGCGAGTGCCGTCGAGGAGAGAAGAACAAGCGCAAGGGCGGCGAAACCTTTGATCATGGAGGAACTCCTGGCGCTGGGGATGCGCGGGTGAGGGGGGATTGGGTTCAAAAAATCCTGCGACAGGGACGGGCGGCATGCAAGGCTCGTGTGTCCAGATCCGGGAAAGAGTCTGATTTACATTAACGGAGCCTGAGCACGGGGGAACCGGAGCGCCGGAACGGGTGTTCGTTACCCACCCGTCAGGAACTCGGCTGCTGCAAATGAAAACAAATGAAAATCCGCCTCACAGCTCAAAGCTCGAAATGTGGGGAGGAGTCGAATGTACCGTCGTTCGCCTAGGGGATGAGTATCGCGACCAGAGCGAAGAAACAGGCCACACCTATCGAAGGGGCGATATCGACTTGATCGCCGAGCTCGGCGTCACAACTGTCCGCTATCCCATCTTGTGGGAGAATGTCGCGCCGGAGCGCCCGGACGATTGCGACTGGGCCTGGACCGACGAGCGCCTGGCGATGCTGAGGGAGCGCGGCATCACCGTGATCGGTGGTCTCACCCATCACGGTTCGGGCCCACGCTACACCGAACTTCTTGATCCCGATTTTCCGAAGAAGCTTGCTGATTATGCGGCGCGGGTGGCGGATCGCTATCCCTGGATCAAGATGTGGACCCCGGTGAACGAGCCACTCACCACCGCCCGTTTTTCCGCGCTTTATGGGCATTGGTATCCGCACACCAAGGATTATGCCTGCTTCCTTCGCGCGCTCGTAAATGAATGCAAGGGCGTGCTCGAGGCAATGCGGGCCATCCGAAAGTCGATCCCCGATGCGCAGCTCGTGCAAACCGAAGATCTGGGCAAGTGCTTCTCGACCGCGCCGCTGCGCTATCAGGCCGCTTTTGAGAACGAGCGGCGCTGGCTCAGCCTCGATCTTTTGTGCGGCATGGTTGATCCCTCGCACAAGATGCACCGGCTCTTGATCGGTGCCGGGATCGGCTGGGACGAAATCCAGGAATTTGCGGGCGGCGAAGCCAAACCCGATGTCCTCGGGATCAATCACTATCTGACCAGCGAACGATTCCTCGATCACCGTGTGCACCTTTACCCCGGCCATGAAGTTGGCGGGAACGGCCGCGATGCTTATGTCGATGCCGAGGCTGTGCGCGTAAAAAGGCTCGAGGCCGATACCGGCTTCGCGCCGCGGCTTCGCGAAGCCTGGGAGCGGTACCGACTGCCGATCGCGATCACCGAAGTCCATCACGGCTGCCACCGGGACGAGCAGCTCCGCTGGTTCGTCGAAGTATGGAAGACCGCCGAGCAGCTGCGCGAGGAAGGCATGGACCTTCGCGCCGTCACCATCTGGTCGATGTTCGGCAACGTCGACTGGCGTTTCCTCCTGACGCAGAAGAAAGGCTTTTACGACACCGGAGCATTCGACGCGCGCGGCGAAGTGCCGCGCCCTACGATCGTGGCAAAGGCTGCCAAGGCACTGGCACATGGCGAGGAGTTCGATCACCCGGTGCTTGATTCCCCCGGCTGGTGGCGCCGACCGACCCGGCTCTATGAATGGAACGGCCGCTGCAAGCCAATGGAGTGGGGCGGGCGCAAGCTGCTGATCACGGGCGCTACCGGAACTCTCGGCAACGCTTTTGCACGCGTCTGCGACGAGCGCGCGCTGCCCTATTGCCTCACGAGCCGGGACGAACTCGACATCTGCGACGATGCCTCGATCGCGGCGGCGATCGACAAGCACCGGCCCTGGGCGATCATCAACACGGCCGGATTCGTTCGCGTCGCCGATGCGGAGCGCGAGCAGGAAGCCTGCCTCGAAGCGAACGCCGTCGGCCCCGAAAAGCTGGCCAAGGCCTGCTCGGCCGCCGGCGTGAAACTCGTCACCTTCTCGTCCGACCTTGTCTTCGACGGCCAGCTCGGGCGCGCTTATTCGGAGGAGGACGAGGTCTCGCCCGCCACCACCTATGGGCTCAGCAAGGCCAAGGCCGAACAGCAGGTTCTGGGGGTCTTCGAAGATGCGCTCGTTATTCGAACCAGCGCCTTTTTCGGCCCCTGGGACAAGTACAACTTCGCCTGGAACACGCTCAGCGCGCTCGCGCGCGGCGAGCCGGTGCGCG
>JALYNE010000338.1 GCA_030773375.1 Pseudomonadota bacterium | reverse complement strand
TCGAACGTGTAGGCGAGCCGGAGGCGGTGCTCGTCGGTCACGTCCCAGATGAGCGACGAGGTAAGGCCGTAGCGGCGCGTATTGGTGGTGTTGGGCGTATAAAGCCGCACATTGTCGCGGACGTCGCCGTCGCCGTTGAGGTCCACGCCCACCGGGCTGGTCGTGCTGTTGTTCCCGCCGAGTTGTGGTGCGTTCTCGTTCAGGACCGATGTACCACCGCCGTTGGCGAGCACGTACTGGAAGCTCGGATCAACCGTGAAGACGAGGTTCTCGGTCAACGAGAAGCGCGAGTTGACCCGAATGTTGCCGGTGTTGGACGGATTGATCCTGAGGCCGAAATAGTTGGTGCAGGTCGCCGCAGCGCCGCCCGCGTCATTGTCCCGCACGCCCGGCGTCGGGTCGTCGCGCACGCAGTTCGGAAGGTTCTCGAAGTTGAAGACCTGCTGGTTTTGCGTGCCGGTGTAGCCGCCGATGACGAGCGGGTTATCCGAGGAGATCGCAGTCGCCGCCGGCACCGCGCTGCTGCCGAGCAAGGTCCGGAGGTCGCCGACATTGGGGTTGCGGTAGAAGTTGTTGCGGTTTTGGTTGTAATGGCCCGCGATCGAGACGAAGTCGCCCTCCCCGCCGATCTCCTGATAAAGGCGCGCATTGTATTGCTGCTTGTAGATGCGGCCGGGGCCTCGGAACTTGTCGTTGCGCGCAGTGCTGGCGGAGGCGAAGCCGCGGGTGCCAAACCCGGTGAAGGCACCGATGTCGATGAGGCCGAAGATACGGGTATAATCGAAATCGCCGATGGAGCCGGACGAGCGCGCGCCGAGCGTGCGCCCCGGAATGATGGTGCGGTAGTTCACCGTGCCGCCCGCTGCCGAGGCGGTCGGGCTGTCGACCTCGGTGGTTCCAAGGTTGACGTTCACCTGCTCGATAAGCTCGGGATCGAGCTGCTGGTTCGAAAAGATGGCATAATTGCCGGTGTCGTTGAGCGGCAGACCGTCAAAAGTGAGGGAAATGCGGTTCCCCTCGAATCCGCGAATACGAATGTTGCCGCCTGATGAACCGTAGGGATCGGACTGGGTGAAGTTTACGCCCGGAATAAGGTTGATCGTATTGAGAATCGTCTGCCCCGGCGCCTGATGCTCGATCACCTCCTGCGTCAGCACGGCCCGCGCCTTCGTCGAATCGGGCACGACGAAGCCCTCCACACCTTCTCTGCGGGTGCCGGTGACGACGATTTCTTCCTCATTCTCCACCTCGATCGATCCCGTCGACTGAGCATATGAGGCTACAGGCATGACGAGCGCGCTCGTCGCGCAGAGAAGCTTGATCTTGTTCATTGGAGTCGATCCCCTATCGAGGCCTCGCGGGGCCTGCCCGTGAGTCACCGATATTGCGCTGAAGTGGTGCTGGCAACGGGTAAGCGGAGCATGTTTCGCTTCTGTGACAAAGCGTAACTTTGTTGCCGCACCCGCCACGCAAACGGCGGCTCAGGCGCGCGCGTCGAGCCGTCGACCGAGCGCGACCAGGGCTGTGATGAGAACGGGGACGAGCAGGACACTAAGCACCACTTTCGCGGTCGCCTGTCCGATCATGAGTTCGACGATCGGGCGGACTCCGTAAAAGGAGATGGTGATGAAGATGAGCGTGTCGACGATCTGAGAGGCCGCGCTTGCCACGGCCGCGCGGGCCGCGAGCCAGCTTCCGCTTGTGCCGCGCAGACGCGAGAAGATGTAGACGTTGAGGAACTGCGAGACGCCATAAGCGAGAATGCCCGCCGCCATCAGACGCCAACTTTGTCCAAGAATGATCGGAAATGCCGGCTTGGCCGGTTCATACATGCCGGGGTCGGTGGGGAGCTGGATGACCAGCCAAATAAGAAAAATGGCCGTGATCAGCGGGACGAAGCCGAACCGCACCAGTCGATTGGCGATTTCGCGGCCGTGAAGTTCTGCCACCGTGCTCGACAGCACCACGAGCAGCAGGAACGGGAAGATACCCGCCTCCACCGCGAGCGGACCGAGCGTCACCTGCTTGGCCCCGAGCACGCCGGCGATGCACACCATACCGCCATAGAGCACCGTGAAGATGAACAGTGATCGGGACATTTGCGGGGCTGGGGTTGTGGCCATGCCGTTGCCTAACGGCTTTCCCGGGCCGCAAAAAGGGCTTTCCGTTGCCGCGTCTTCACGCCATCACTGCGCGCGTGAACGACACCCGCCTGGACGTCCTTGCGATCGGCGATGCGATCGTCGACGTGATCGCCACCGCCGACGACGCTTTCCTGGCGGAAGAAGGACTACCCAAAAGCTCGATGCGGCTCATCGATGCCGCCGAGGCCAAGCGCCTTTACGCGCGGATGGGGCAGGCGCGGGAGACGAGCGGCGGGTCGGCTGCGAACACCATGGCAGGTCTCGCCGCGCTGGGCGGCCGCGCCGGGTTCATCGGCCAGGTGGCTAAGGACCAACTGGGCGAGATTTTTGCCCACGACATCCGCGCGCGCGGCGTCGAATATCGGACGTCCCCGATGGACGGAGAGGTGCCGACGGGGCGCTGCCTGATCCTCGTCACGCCCGACGGCCAGCGCACGATGAATACCTTTCCCGGCGCTTCGCATTGCCTGTCGACAGAAGCCCTCGACGAGCAACAGATCCGTGAGGCCGCAATCCTTTATCTCGAAGCTTATCTCTGGGTTCCGGACGGGCCACGCGCGGCGATGGGGCACGCCATTTCCATAGCTCATGAAGCGGCGCGCAAGGTGGCCTTCACCTTGTCCGACATCGCCTGCATCGCCAAGCGCCGAACCAGCTTCCTCCGTCTCATCGGCGAAGGTGCAATCGATGTCCTGTTCGCCAACGAAGCGGAGATCATCGCGCTTGCCGGTGAAACGGATTTGGACAGAGCTGTCGCCGCCTTCCAGCAGAAGATACCGCTTCTCGTTGTCACCTGCAGCGAAAAGGGCGCCATTGCCGTGGAAAAGGGCCGCCGCGTCGCGGTACCCGCAGCGCCCGTTGCGAAGGTGATCGACACGACTGGCGCGGGCGATCTGTTTGCCGCAGGGTTCCTCGCCGGCCAAGCGCAAGGGCGGAGCCTGGAGCAAAGCCTCAAGATGGGCGCTGTTGCCGCGGCCGAAGTCATCTCCCACTTCGGCGCTCGCCCGGAAGCGGACTTGAAGGCGCTCGTCGCATGAGGCGCCTCGCCGTTTATTGTGGCTCGAACATGGGCACCGATCCCGCCTTTGCCGACACGGCCCGCCGCCTGGGCGAGGAAATGGCCAAGCGCAGTATCGAGCTCGTTTATGGCGGCGGCAGGCTCGGCCTGATGGGCGTCGTCGCGGACGCGGTGCTCGGCGCGGGCGGCAAGGCGCATGGCGTCATTCCTCAGGCGCTGATCGACCTCGAAGTCGCACATTCCGGCCTGACGGAGCTCCACGTCGTCGCCACCATGCATGAGCGCAAGGCGCGGATGACAGAGCTCACCGACGCCTTCGTTGCACTTCCCGGCGGGATCGGCACATTCGACGAACTGTTCGAGGCCTGGACGTGGAACGCGCTCGGCTATCACGCCAAGCCGTTCGGGTTGCTCAACGTCGGCGGCTTCTGGGACGGGATGCTCGGCTTCCTCGACACTGCGACGAGGAGCGGTTTCATGTCGCCTGCGCGGCGGGCGCAATTGCTCGTGGCGAGCGATATCGCCGGCGTCATCGAAATGCTGGCCGAGGCGGCCGGCGCGGCCGAAAAGAAGATGACATGGTGACTCGCGCTCGGCCGGCATGCGCCTGCGCAAGGGGAGCGTAGGAATGAACAGATTTCTGCTCGGCCTTGCCGGGATCGCGGTGATCCTCGCAATCGCGGTGCTCCTGTCGTCGAACCGCCGCGCGATCAGGCTGCGGGTCGTCGCGGCCGCGTTCGCGCTCCAGGCCGGGATTGCAGTGCTGGTATTGTACACGCCGTGGGGCATCC
>JALYNE010000337.1 GCA_030773375.1 Pseudomonadota bacterium | reverse complement strand
CCCTTACGCTGCAGACCTATTCGATATCGCCTGACGACGTGCGGAAGATCGGCAGCGATGTCCTTCCCATCGGCGAATATACCGCGCTTCGAGTTACCGACACCGGCACCGGGATCCCGGCGTCGATCCTGGGCAAGATTTTCGAGCCCTTTTTCACCACCAAAGAAGTGGGTAAGGGGACTGGGCTCGGTCTTTCCACGGTGTACGGAATCGTCAAACAATCGGGCGGCTTCATCTTCGCCGAGTCGGAGGAGGGGAAGGGCACGAGCTTCACCATCTATCTCCCGGTGCACCGCGCCGAGGCCAAGCCCCGCGCCGCGGCCAAGGCGAAGGAGCCAGCTGGCGAGCTCTGGGGCAGCGGCACCATCCTCCTCGTCGAGGACGAAGCCATGGTCCGCGCAGTGGCCGAACGGGCGCTCACACGTCATGGCTACACTGTACTCAGCGCCGAAAACGGTGAAGCAGCGCTTGAAATTCTCGCGCGCGAGCCATCGGTCGACCTCATAATCTCCGACGTCGTGATGCCCACCATGGACGGACCGACCACGGTCCGCGAGGCGCGCAAAACCCACCCTGACCTGCCGATCCTTTTCATCTCCGGTTACGCTGAGGAACAACTCCGTAAGTCCATCGATCTCGAGCGCGTCCACTTCCTCGCAAAGCCTTTCTCCGTCCAGAAGCTCGCGGAAGCCGCACGCGACGCACTGCGCCAAAAGGGTTCCGCGGCGAAATAACTCTTTGATTTGCGACCTTGGCCGCCCTAAGCGCGCGGACGTGTCTGCGCCCCATTCCATTCTGATCGTCGAAGACGAGCCGCTCATCTCAATGATGCTCGAGGACTTCCTTGAATCGCTCGGCCATAACGTCGCGGGTACGGTGGAGACCGTTCAGGACGCACTCGTCAAAGTGGAGGAGGGCGGCTTCGACGTCGCCATCGTCGACGTCCACCTCAAGGGCGAGCATGTCTGGCCGGTTGCCGACCGGCTGCGCGAACAAGGCATCCCTTTCGTCCTCGCCACGGGCGGCCACACCACGCCGCCGCCGGCCGCGCATGCCGAGGCGCCGGTGCTCGCGAAGCCCTATACGATCGATGCAATCGAGCCGGCTTTAAACGCCGCCTGCAGCGCTAGGGCCTGATCGGCTGAAGTGGAAGCGCGACGCGCTTCCGCCGAAGGCGTGAATCAGGCCCTTTTCACATGGCGAAGGCCTCGAATCACGGATCAGGCTGATTCAGCCTAATACGATCAAAGGTCTAAGGCCTGATTTTAGCCCCGCGGACGGTGCGAAAGAAGCCCGTGCCGACATTCTGCTGTCGCCGGAGTGACGAACTTGGCAATGCGTTCGTATGTGGGCCTTAAAGCTCCTCCTCATTCCGATCCTCTTCTACCTGGCGCTTCTGGGGGCGATCTATCTCGGCCAGACGGCACTCGTTTTTCCCACTCGGTTTGCGCAGGGCGCGCTTCCGCTTACCGGCGCCGCGCGCTTCACCGTCGATGCGACTGATGGTGAGCGCCTCCACGGCGTCCATATTCCACCGCGCCGGCCTCCTTCCAGCAGCCGGCTGCTTGTCATCGGCTTCGGCGGCAATGCCTGGAACGCCGAAGCGGCCGCCGATTATCTGGCGGGAGTCTACCCACAGGCCGATGTGGTGACCTTCCACTATCGGGGTTATGCCCCCAGCACCGGCAAGCCGAGCGCGGCGGCGCTTCTGGCAGACACGCTCCGCGTTCACGACGAGTCGGTGAATCGGATTAAGCCCCAACGCGTGGTGGCGGTAGGCTTCAGCATCGGCAGCGGCGTCGCTGCACGCCTGGCCGCCCGACGCAGCCTCGCCGGATTGATCCTCGTGACGCCTTTCGACTCGCTGAGGCGCGTTGCCCAGCAGCATTACCCGTGGCTGCCCGTACGGTGGCTGTTCCGCCACGAAATGCCCGCCGCGGAGGACCTCAGGAGTTCGAAGGTTCCGACAGCCATTCTTGCTGCCGGGCGTGATACGGTCATTCCGTCGCGTCGGACGCAGCGCCTTCGCGAGGCAGTGCCGAACCTCGTCTACGACCGCACCGTCGCAAGCGCCGGCCACAACGATCTCTACGAACGTCCCGAATTTCGGCAGGCGATGCTTGAAGCCTTGCAGCGGCTGGTGCCGCAACACCCTTGAAGCAAGGTGAGCGCCCCCTTAAAAAACTTAGCTGTTGCCGCTGTCGCACTCGCTCTGGGCGGCTGCGCCACGGCCCATTTCCAAGCTCCGGCGGCGACCATGCAGGTGAGGGGGCGTCACATTTACTCGGCGGCTGTCGAGCTGAGCCCGCCTCAACACCCAGGACCCGGAAAAGGCGCTGATCGTCTCGGCCCACAGCTATTGGGTGGGCAGCGAGGCTGAGCGCATGAGCCATTATCGAACCATCATCGACAAGGTGACGCGGGAGGACATTCCGTTCATCCTGGGCGAAGGGCCGGCGGCCCTGCTCAATTCCGAACGCGGGCACAACTGCGTTTCTCCGGGATCTCATCCTCATCACCGGCGGCAAAGCCGGAGCAGAACCAGCTGAGCCACAGGTTCCCCGAGGAACAATCTCGTGTTTCCATCTTGTTCTCCGAGAACAAAACGAATACATGTCACTCCTGCGTTGAATGGGCGGCGCGGACACTCTACGAAGGGCCTGGGCCATGGTGGCATCGCTGAAAGTCGTTGGATCCGACAGGAAATCTGAAAATATGGACAAGCAAAAGGCCCTGGACGCGGCCCTCGCGCAGATCGACCGCGCGTTCGGCAAGGGTTCGGCAATGAAGCTTGGGTCGCGCGAAGCGGTCCAGATGGAAGCGATTTCCACCGGTTCGCTCGGGCTCGACATCGCCTTGGGCATCGGCGGACTGCCGCGTGGCCGCATCGTCGAGATTTACGGCCCCGAAAGCTCGGGCAAGACGACGCTCGCCCTCCATGCCATCGCTGAAGCCCAGAAGATGGGCGGCACTGCCGCGTTCGTGGATGCCGAGCATGCGTTGGATCCCGTTTACGCGCGCAAGCTGGGTGTCGACGTGGACGAACTGATCGTATCGCAGCCGGACACCGGAGAGCAGGCGCTGGAGATCACCGATACTTTGGTGCGTTCCAACGCGATTGACATCCTCGTCGTTGATTCGGTTGCCGCGCTGGTTCCTCGTGCTGAAATCGAGGGCGAGATGGGGGACAGCCACGTTGGCCTGCAGGCGCGTCTCATGTCTCAGGCCCTCCGGAAGCTCACCGGCTCGATCTCCAAGTCACGCTGCCTCGTCATCTTCATCAACCAGGTTCGGATGAAGATCGGCGTGATGTACGGGAATCCAGAAACGACCACCGGCGGGAATGCGCTCAAATTCTACGCGTCCGTTCGCCTCGACATCCGCCGCACCGGGCAGATCAAGGATCGTGAGGAGATCGTCGGCAACACCACGCGCGTGAAGGTCGTCAAGAACAAGGTTGCGCCGCCGTTCAAGCAGGTCGAGTTCGACATCATGTACGGAGAGGGTGTCTCGAAGGTGGGGGAGATCCTCGATTTGGGCGTCAAAGCCGGGGTCGTCGAGAAATCGGGCTCCTGGTTCAGCTACGACTCGATTCGGATCGGGCAGGGCCGCGAGAACGCCAAGCAGTATCTTCGCGATCACCAGGATGTTGCCGAGCGGCTCGAGCGCACGATCCGCGGCAACAGCGAACAAGTCGCCGACGCTCTGATGGCTGGGCCAAGCCCGGACGACGATATCTGAGCCTTCAGCGGAAGCCGGCGAGCGCCATTCGCTCTCGTCGGCTTCCGCTTGGCATCAGTACAGCGATCAGGCTGCCGGGGCAGGATGGTCCTTCGGCTCGGCATTCGCCCACAGCGCCGTCACCACGGCAATCGCCCCGCATGAAGTGAAGCCAAGCAGGAAAGGAACCGTGGTTCCGTTGAACTGCTGGCCGATGGCAAGCCCGATCAGCGCGCCGCCCACGG
>JALYNE010000336.1 GCA_030773375.1 Pseudomonadota bacterium | reverse complement strand
AGATACCGCGCCGTTCGTGTGCGGACGGCTTAGGCGAAGGGCCGGTCGGGCGAAATCTGGCGATCTTGTCCGCCTGGTCCAGCAGATGTCGAACTCCCCCGCTGCTGCCGCAATCCCTTGCCATGCGGGACGAGGAGGCTAGAAGCCCGCCGCAGGAAGGGGACCTCGTGGCAACCAGCCCGTCGGACGAGGAAGTCGAAGACTTCATCCGGGATACGTTTGGCTCCGTTTGGACGCTGGAGCTGCTGCTGCACTTGAAAGGGCAGGCAAGCCGCTCCTGGACGCCTGCGGAACTGGTCGCTGCGCTTCGCGCCAGCGAACTGGTGATCGATCGCGGGCTCCAAAGTCTCCTTGCTGCCGGATTGATCGTGATCGACGAGGCAGGCTCCGCCCACTACAGCCCGGCCAGCGCTGGGCTAAGCGCCCTTATCGACGAAGCCGAAGTCCGTTACGCGCAAAAGCCGGATGCTGTGCGCCGGCTGATCATCGTTCCCCGCAAAGACGGCCTCAGTGCGTTCGCCGACGCATTCCGGCTGAGGAAGGATTGACGTGCAGGAATTCTTTCCAGCGGTGGTCTACCTGCTCTGTTTCGCGACCAGTTCCGCCTGCGCGGTGCTGCTTGCCCGAAGCTATTTTCGCACCAAAGCGCGCTTGCTCCTGTGGAGCGCGCTCTGCTTCCTGTTCCTGGCGCTGAACAACCTTTTCGTGATCATGGATTTGCTGCTCATCCCCCAGTTCAGCTTGCAAATACCTCGTCTGGCGCTGTCGCTCTGCGCGGCCGCAGTGCTGCTGTTCGGCTTCATCTGGGACCTGGAGGAGTGACATGAACCCATGGTTTCCTTTCCTGTCCGGGGCCGTCACCGCCGGCTTTGCCGTCGCGGCGCTTTTCTTTCTGCGCTTCTGGAGGCGCACGCAGGATCGCCTGTTCCTTGCCTTCGCCGCGGCTTTCGGCCTGCTGGGGCTTGTTCAGGCGCTGCTGGCGCTCACCGACTTCCCTGTCGAGGAGCGCAGCTTCATTTACCTGATCCGGCTGGCGGCGTTCGTGCTGATCTTGGTCGCGATCTGGCGCAAGAACGTCCAGTCTTCCCGCTAGTCCAGCTCTCGTCAGGCCGGAGGGGCCCGCTCCTCGGCCTTTGTGGTCGAGCTTGTTCCTTTCCCGAAGGGACCCGTTGCGCCGTTAGGCTGCCCGCTGAGCTGCCCGCACACGCGAAGACATTGCTCTGCAAGCACTTCCCATCAAGCTGCCGGGCAGGCTATCGGGCCGCCGATGACGGACAATGCACCATTCGCGTTCGAAGTGGCCGCCGCCGAGGAAGGCGAGGCGACGCGCTTCCAAGTCACCGCCCCCGAGACGGGCGAGACTTGCCGCTACCGCGTCGCCGGGGGCGAGCAGCACCATTATGCCACCTTCTTTCATGAGCTGGCGCGCGACTTCGGCACACGCGTGCCGCACGCCTTCCAAGAGCCGACGGCCGCCCCCGAAAGCGAGGTCGAATGGCGCCCCCTTCTCACCAAGAATCTCTCGCCGCGCATCCTGTGCGGCTATGGTGATCCCGCGGTCCTGAAGACCGAAGATTGCTATTTTCTCGTTGCCACTTCGAACGACGCTCCGGACGCCTTCCCGATTCTCCGTTCGGACGACCTCGAGACGTGGGAGCCGGTCGGCTTCGTCTTTCCCGAAGGTCACGCACCCGAATGGACGGCAAAGGGCCGCCGCGTCGCCGACTTCTGGGCACCTGAAATGGCGCGGGTGGGGGACGAATATTGGCTTTGCTACACCGCGCGCGAGAAAACGAACGCGCTTGCCATCGGGCTTGCAAAAAGCCGCAGCCCCACGGGGCCATGGGAGGATCTCGGCCGCCCGCTGCTGAGCGGCGGCGTCCTCCTCTACCCGACCGCCACGCCCGCTCAGGCCGCCGCTGCTCCGATGTGGAGCGGCGGCGTCATCGATGCCCACATCTTCATCGACGCGGACGGCACGCCTTACCTTTTCTGGAAGCAGGATACGAACGGCGTGTGGCCGCGGCCACTGGCCGGGCTACTGCGCGAACAGCCTGACCTGATCGCTGCGCTCTTCTCCTCTGAGGAGGACCGCCGAACCGCAGCTTTCGCCGCTGCGATTCAGCCTTGGGCGAATACGCGCCGCCCGATGGAGAGGTTCTTCCTGATGCAGCCGCTGATCGAAGCGGCGCTCGGCTCTTGGGCCGCGGTGCGTGCCGGGCTGGAGGCGTGCGGCCAGGCCGGCATGATCCTGGAGGCGATGCGCACGCCCATCCGGGCGCACCGCCTCAGCCCTGACGGCGCCTTGATGCCGGGCGAGCCGACGGTGGTGCTTGCCAACGATCTCGACTGGGAAGGCCATTTGATCGAAGGCCCCTGGGTGACGCGCCAGCAGGGTCGTTACTGGCTATTTTACGCAGGCAACGATTTCTCGACGCCCGCTTACGGCATCGGTGTGGCCGTAGCCGATCACCCGCTCGGTCCCTACGTGAAGCGGCCGGAGCCGTTGCTCCAATCGACCCGGAGCTGGGCGGCCCCCGGCCACGCCTCCGTCGCGCCGGGCCTCGATGGCGAGCCCCAGCTCTTCTTCCATGCCTTTTTCCCGGGGACTGGCGGCTACAACGAATTCCGCGCCCTCCTCACGGCACGGCTGCGGTTCGGCGAGAATGGCGTCGAACTCTTCTGAGGGCTTCCGGTGAGGCTTCAGCAACCGGCAGCGGCTGAAGGGCCGCTCACGCTTTGAGAGCGGTCACGGCGCGGCCGGCGTTCAGAAAAAGTCATCCCAAAGATCTTGCCGGCTCGCGGGCCGCTGCGAGGCTGACTCCAGGTCACCCTCGGATCCATGGCCAAGGAGGTGAAATACGTCTTCAAAGCCATGGTTGATCGGCCGGCGCGGATCGGGATGTTGGACGCGCGCGACGTTTGGCGGAGGGGTGATCGGCGGCAGGTTGCGCCGGGACACCGTCGGCTTGTCCACCACCATGTTCTTGTAGAGCACCCCGACGTAGGAGCCGTCGAAACGATAGGCGCGCTCGGCCCAAACACGGCCGACCGCTCTTCCACCCAGATCATAAATCACGCTGCCCACGCGAAAACCCTGCGCGTGCCCCTCAGGATTGTAGATAAAGTCCGCCATGCTTCGCTTATGTCCGTGCCGAAGCCTTGGACTAGCGGGCTGAACGGATTGAACAAGCTGCAAATTGTGCTTGCCGGTCCCGCCTTGGCTCGGGAACCATCAGGCACACCGCGCGTCGCGCACCACATGCCCAATTTCGCCGAAGAATCCGACATGATCAGGCAGGACCTGGTCCCGGCGCCGCCCGCCCGAGACACGCTTGAACGGCGCGTGTTCCGCGCGACCGTGGTCGTTCTCGCGACCGTCGCCGCAGCCTATATGCTGTGGCTGCTCGTCGACCTTCTTCTGCTGCTGTTCGCCTGCGCACTCGTTTCGCTCATTCTGCTCACCATCACCAACGCGATCCGCCGGCGCACCAAGCTGCCCTTCGGGCTGGCGCTGACGCTTACGGTGGTGGTGCTTCTCGCACTGATCGGCGGCGCAGTGGCGTTCTTCGGGACCACGATGCAGGCTGAGTTCGCCGAACTCGCCACCCGGCTGCCGGCTTCCTGGGCCGACGTCCAGGCCCGGTTGCGGACGTCACCGATGGGAGCGGCGGTGGTCGAGCGCGCCGAGGGGCTGGCCCCGAGCGGACAGACGATCGTCAATGCCGTGACGACTGTCCTTGCCACGCTCGGCGGAGCCTTATCGGGTCTTGCAATCGTACTGGTCGGCGGACTTTATCTCGCCGCCCAGCCCAGGCTCTACGCCGTTGGCCTCCTCCGGCTGATCCCAGCGTCCGCTCAGGGGCAGGCGGCCGAGACGCTGGACGCCATCTCGGTATCGCTGCGGAACTGGCTGAAGGGCCAGGCGCTCGGCATGCTCTTCGTCGGCATCGGGACGGGCTTGGGCC
>JALYNE010000335.1 GCA_030773375.1 Pseudomonadota bacterium | reverse complement strand
GCGCGGTGGCGGCGCTCGCCGGCGTCCGGTTCGACGAGGTCGATGCCGATCGCGACGGCCGCATCTCGCTCAGCGAAGCGCGCTCGGCGGGACGCTCGGGCTTCGCGCGCGCGGATGCGAACCGCGATGGCCGCGTGAGCCGCGACGAGCTGAAGCGGGCGCGCTGAACAGGCAAGTCGCATCTGCCGGGCAGATGAAGAAAGCCGGGACGGCAACGCCCCGGCTTTTTCATGGCTGCATTCGTCAAACGGCGGGGTAGCGGAGGCGGCCCAGGAAGCGCGTGAGGCTGGGCAGGCGCTCACGGCTGCCGCGCCACTGCGCCTTTACCTTCTCGAATTTCATGACGTCGTCGATGCGACGCTCGAGGAAGCCGCGCGTGGCGGAGAGATCGTCGCTCGTGTCGTCGAGATAAACGAGCAAGGTCGACATGTAGAGCGCCGAAAGGATGCCGCGCTTCGAATAATGGTTGAAGTCGGTCGCCCGGTCGCCGGCGATGCGCCACATCCGATCGGCGGCGCGCCAGGCGAGCTTCGCCGCAGTCATCGCGTTTTGCGGATGAGCGAGGATGGCGAGCGCGCGCCGCAGCGCTTCCTTATGTGGGTTGATGACGGCGATCCGGTGAAGAACGAGCTCGCGGATACGCTCACGAATCTTCATCCTGTCTATGCGCTCGAGCGGAAATGCGCGGGCCATGGCGAGATCGATGCCGTCGAACCAGGCGTCGATCATGTCCAGCGGCCCGCCCGGAAAGCAGAGCCGCGCGCGATCGGCGGGAACGCCGAGCTCCGAGGCGGCCAGTTCGAGCGCCTTCTCGCTCCAGCCGTCAAATACGGCGTTGGCCGGGATAAGCGGCGCCAGCGCGGCCCGAAGCTCATCGAGCGTCATCTCATTGGGATCGATCATGGCACGCTCCGATTCGGCTCAACATGTGGCTTCGCCTCGCCCGTTGCAAGACGCCGGTCCGGCAAGCGGATGAGCAAGAGCGCGAGGCAGATCAGAAGCGCGCCGGCGGCGTCTGCAAGGCTTAGGCGCTCGCCGTAGGCAAACCACCCGATCGCCGCCGCCACCGCCGGCTGGCTGAGCAGGCCCACCCCGACCACAACCGGGCTCAAATGCCCCATCGAATATACGAGAAAGCCCTGCCCGATCACTTGCGAACCGAGCGACAGCAGGATGACGGGCGTCCAGTCATCGGGCACCACGCGTTCGCCCAGAAAGAGGGCGAACAGGAGGAGCGGCGCCGCACCGGCGATCGTCGACAAAGCCAGGACCGGCATCGGCGCCATCACTTTTCGGGCACGATCGATCGCGATCAGGTAAAGGGCATAGAAGAAGCCGGCGAGGATTGCGAACAGGTCGCCGACGAAATTTTTTGGCGAAAGCTCATAGCTGCTTCCGAGCAGCAGCACCGCGCCAATGACGGCGAGGACGACCGCAGCCGCCTGCGCGGGCCGGGGAAGCACTCGTGCCGCGATGAAGCCATAAGCGGCAAACAGGATCGTCGAGGAATTGCCGAACAGGGTGGCATTGGCCATCTTCGTCCTGACGATCCCTTCATGCCATGCGGCGAGATCCGCTGCAAAGAAAAGCCCGCCAAGCACGACAGTGACCCCGACGCTCCAGCCGGGGCGGAATGCTGCCGGGCTTTGCCAGCGCGCGAAGAGGAGAAGGAGCGGGATGGCGAGCGAAAGCCGCCAGAAGGCGGAGGCGACCGGCCCGACGTCCGCTATTCGGACCATCCACGGCCCGAATGCGAGGAACAGGTTCGCGAGAAGAAGGGCCGCAAACGCGTGGCGGCCTGCCGGTGCGGTGCTTTTCGGCATGGCTTCAGCCGCCGAAGCGCTCTTTCAGTTTCAACATGGCGAGCGCGGCCTTAGCCGCTTCGCCGCCTTTGTTCTTCTCGTTCATGCGCGCCCGGGCGAGCGCCTGCGCTTCGTTCTCCACCGTGAGGATGCCATTGCCGATGGCGAGCCCGTCGAGCGCCAGCGCCATGATGCCGCGCGCGCTTTCGTTGGAGACGATCTCGAAATGGTAGGTTTCGCCGCGAATGACCACCCCCAGCGCAACATAAGCGTCGTAGCGGCCGCTCTCGGCCGCGAGCGCGATCGCGCCCGGCAGTTCAAGCGCACCGGGAACGGTGAGGGTTTCGTGCGTGTGCCCCTCCGCTTCGATGGCAGCGCCCGCGCCTTCGAGAAGGAGGTCGTTCAGATGATCGTAGAAGCGCGCCTCGGCGACGAGAATGTGCGCCATGTCAGACTTCTCCCGCCGCAACCGGCCGCTCGCCGACGATCTTCAAGCCATAGCCGCCGAGCGCGACCGGCGTGTGGTGGGTGTTGGTGAGGAGGATCATGTCGTGGACGCCGAGCGCCGAGAGGATTTGCGCTCCGACGCCATAGTCTCGAAGCGCCTCCATGTCCTTTTCCTCGGCCCTCCCGGCCCGGACGTTCAGCGCCCGGCTGAGCGCGTCGGGCATTGGCCGGTTGATGACGACGATCACGCCCGAACCCTCTTCGCCGATGATCTTCATCGCGCCCTCGAGAAGGCCGGACCGCTCGCTGGCTTCGCCGAACGTATCGGAAAAAAGGCTCAGCGCGTGCATTCTGACGAGCGTCGGCTTGGAGGGATCGATCCTCCCCTTGACGAGGGCGATCTGCTCGTTTCCAAGCGCCTTGTTGAGGAAGGTTCTTGCCGTCCAGGTCCCGCCCCAGCGGCTTTCGAACTGGGCTTCGGCGGTTTGCTCGACGAGGTGGTCCTTCTTGAGGCGGTAAGCGATGAGGTCGCGGATGGTGCCGACCTTCAGCCCATGGAGCTGCGCGAACGCGACGAGGTCGTCCATCCGCGCCATCGTCCCATCTTCCTTCATGATCTCGCAGATCACACCCGAAGGATTGAGCCCGGCCAGCCGGGCAATATCGACGGCAGCTTCGGTGTGGCCCGCGCGGATCAGCACGCCGCCATTCTTGGCCACCAGCGGAAAGACGTGGCCGGGCGTGACGATATCCTCCGGCCCCTTCGACGCGTCGATCGCCACGGAGATGGTCCGCGCCCGATCAGCCGCCGAAATCCCGGTCGTCACCCCGTCCTTGGCCTCGATCGAGGTGGTAAAGGCGGTCTCGTGGCGCGTGCCGTTGTGGCGGCTCATCAGCTGAAGGCCAAGCTGGTCGACTCGCTGCTTGGTGAGCGCGAGGCAGATGAGGCCGCGTCCATGCGTTGCCATGAAGTTGATGGCGTTCGGAGTCGCCATTTGCGCGGGGATGACGAGGTCGCCCTCATTCTCGCGGTCCTCGTCATCGACGAGGATGAACATGCGGCCGTTGCGCGCCTCGTCGATCAGCTCTTCCGGGCTGGACAGGAAACTGCGTGCCATCAGCGCCGAAGCTCCAGCATTCGGCCGAGGTAGCGGGCAAGGATATCGATCTCGATGTTGACGCGCCGGCCCGCTTCCAACTGGTCGAAGGTCGTCTGCGAGGCAGTGTGGGGAATGATGTTGATCCCGAAGCGGACCCCGTCCGAAAGCGTCTCGACCTCGTTCACCGTCAGCGACACGCCGTCCAACGTCACCGAGCCTTTGGCAACAAGGTAGGGCGCGACTTCATCGCCCGCGACCACCGTCACCCGCCTGGACCCGCCGACTTCTACCACTCCGTCGACCTCGCCGATGCCGTCGACATGGCCGGTGACGATGTGACCACCAAGCTCGTCCCCCACCCGAAGCGCCCGTTCGAGGTTGAGTCGGCGGCCTTCTTCCCACATTCCGGCCGCGGTGCGGCTCTCGGTTTCCGCGGAGACATCGACGTCGAACCAATTCTCGCCCTTGTCGACCACGGTGAGGCAGACGCCCGAACAGGCGATCGATGCGCCCAGATCGACCCCGGCCATGTCATAGCCGCAGCCGATCCTGAGGCGCAGGTCGCCGCGCTGGTCCGCCGCTACGATGCGGCCGACATCGGTGATGATTCCGGTAAACATC
>JALYNE010000334.1 GCA_030773375.1 Pseudomonadota bacterium | reverse complement strand
GAGGAACACGACGGGCACGATGACCATCAGGCGCGCGCTTGCTCGCTCCAGGTTTTCGAATTGGCCTCCCCAGTCTGCCCAGTATCCTGCTGGGAGGCGTGCCTCGGCGGCGACGCGCCTCTGGGCTTCAGTCACAAACGACCCGAGATCACGCCCTCGCACGTTCACCTGGACCGTGATCCTGCGCTTCCCGTTTTCGCGGCTTACCTGGTTGGGGCCTTCGGCGGTGTCGAAGCGAGCCACTGAGGAGAGCGGAACGGCGGCGACAGAGCCCTCCGCTCCTTCAGGCATGACTGGTAACTGCGACATGACAGCCGGATCTCGGCGCATTGCCTCATCCAGACGCACCACCACGTCGAAGCGGCGGTCCCCCTCGAGAACCTGCCCCGCCTCCCGGCCTGCAAGGGCGATCGCTAGAGCGTCTGCGGCATCGCTTGCGTGGACACCAAGGGCAGCCGCTGCCGTCCGGTCGACGGTGGCCGTAATCGTTGGCTGTCCGCTCACCTGCTCGACCCGCACGTCGGCCGAGCCCTCGACCTGGCGAAGCACGTCAGCCATGCGTTCTGCCTGCTCGCGCAGGATCCGAAAATCGTCCCCATAAATCTTTACCGCCACGTCCGAACGGACGCCTGCGATCAGTTCGTTAAATCGCATCTGGATGGGCTGCGTGAACTCGTAGTTGCTGCCGAGAAGCCGCCCGAGCTGCTCTTCCATGCGGCTCACGAGCTCAGCTTTTGGGAGCCGAGGGTTCGGCCACTGATCGCGGGGCTTCAGCATCACGAAGGTGTCCGAGACGTTCGGCGGCATCGGATCCGAGGCCAGCTCCGCTGTCCCGGTTCGGCTAAAGGCGAGCGCTACCTCCGGCATGCTGGTAATGACCCGTTCGACGCGGAATTGCATCTCCTGCGCCTGTTCGAGCGAGGTGGACGGTACGCGGATCGCCTGTACCAGCATATCGTGCTCGTCGAGCTGCGGGATGAACTCGCGCCCGAGGCTCAGGAAAGCCGCGAGGCCGATAGCCAGCGCCACCACGGCACCGATCGCGACCGTCTTTGGCCGAGCGACTGCCGCACTCAGCCACGGCTCAAACCGATGCCGTGCGACTGCCACGAGCTTCGTGTCCTCATGCACCCTCTCCGGCACCTTCAGCAGAAGCGCCGCCATAGCCGGTACGAAGGTGAGCGAGAGAACGAAGGCGCCCGCCAGCGCGAACATCACGGTCGCGGCCATTGGCGTGAACATCTTCCCTTCGACTCCCTCGAAGGCGAGCAGTGGCGCGAAGACGAGCAGGATGATGGCTTGGCCGAACGCTGCTGGGCGGGCCATCTCTTTGGCAGCCTCAGCTGCGACGGCCAGACGCTCGCCAGTGGACAGAGTTCGGCCAAGCTCGTTCCGCCTCATTCCCAGGCGGTGCAGCGTGTTCTCGATGATGACCACAGCGCCATCCACGATCAGCCCGAAATCCAGAGCGCCCAGACTCATCAGGTTTCCGCTGATCTGGAAGCGGTTCATGGCGATCGCCGCAAACAGGAAGGATAGCGGGATCACCGCTGCCGTGATCAGGGCCGCCCGAACGTTGCCGAGCATGAAGAAGAGAACAGCAATCACGAGCAAGGCGCCGAAGGCGAGGTTGTGCTCGACAGTCCCAATCGTCGCATCCACGAGCTTCGTTCGATCGAGCACAGCATTCGCGACGATCCCTTGCGGAAGACTGCGGTTGATCTCCTCGAGGCGCTCCCCAACACGGGCTGCGACGGTCCGGCTGTTCTCACCGGCGAGCATCAAGGCGGTCCCAATGACCACCTCGCGGCCGTTCTCACTAGCTGATCCGAGGCGGGGCCCGTGTCCCTCCCCGACCGTGGCCACGTCAGAGACGCGGATGACCAGGCCACCTCTGCGACCGATCGGCGTCTGCGCGAGTTCGTCGATTGTGCGAACCCGCGCATCGGCACGGACGATGTAGGCCTCGCCAGACCTCACGACATAGCCCGCTCCCGCGACGCGGTTAGAGTGCTCAAGGGCATCGACCAGCTGGGTGAGCCCGATGCCATGCGCCGCCATACGGGCGGGATCCGGCTGAACGGCATACTCCTTCACGTAACCGCCAAGCACGTCGATGCCGGCAACGCCGCTGACGTTCCTCAGCTGCGGCGCGATGATCCAATCCTGCACCGTCCTCAGGTAAGTGGCTCGCGCGACGTCGGTGGTGAGGCGCCGCCCCTCTGGCGTGACATAGACGCCACGCGCAGCCGGTCCCCGAAACTCAACTGTCCAGATGAAGACCTCGCCAAGCCCGGTCGCCACCGGACCCATGTTCGACTCCACGTCAGCCGGCAGGGTCTCCCGCGCCGCCTGCAGGCGTTCATTCACGAGGGCACGGGCGAAGTAGACGTCGGTTTCGTCGGTGAAGATTGCGGTGATCTGCGACAGACCGTGGCGAGACAGCGAACGCGTCTCGACGAGGCCAGGGATGCCGGCGAGCGACGTCTCCAGCGGGAAGGTGACCTGGCTTTCGACTTCCTCTGGTCCCAACGCCGGCGCGACGCTGGTGATCACGACCTGTCGGTTCGTGATGTCCGGCACGGCGTCGATTGGCAGCCGAAGCAACTCTCGAAGGCCGACGGCGAGGAGCACGATCGCGAGGGCAGCAACAACCCAGCGGTACCGAACCGAAAGATCTATCAGCTTTTGCAGCATCTCAGTGCTCGTGCTCTGCTTCGCCCCGGGAGAGCTCAGCCTTGAGAAGGAAGGCGCCCCAACCAGCGATGCGTTCGCCCTCGTTCAGGCCGCGCACGATTTCAGTTCTGCCACCCGCCATACGACCCGCAACGACGGGGCGCGCGCGAAAACCTCTGCCCTCCGCGACAAACACAACGGTGCGGCCTTCGAGGGTCTGGACAGCATCGGTCGGCACCACGAGTGTGCTAGCGGTCCCAGTCAGAATTCGCCCGGAGAGCGGCGTTCCCGGGGGAGGCACGAAGCCCGACGCTCGTGCTCGCACTTGCGCCCCGCCGTCGGCTGCGTTGGGGGAGATAGCGGTGACGACCGCTCGCACTTCCTCACCTCCTGCAACCGTGGCGTAGATCGGCGTACCAATCCGGATGGCCCGCGAGGTCGCGGCAGGCGCGTCAAAGATGAGTTCAACCCTATTCTGATCCGCGAGCTGGGCAACGGGCGCACCCTGCGCGAGAAAGCCTCCCGGGGCTGCCATCACGGCCGTAACTGTCCCGGCCATGGGAGCTCGGATCGTCGTTCGTCCAGCGGCCCCGGGGGAGCCAGCAGCGGCAATCTGCGCCTCGGCAGCTCGGAGGCTCGCCTCCGACTTCAGCACCGTTGCGCGAGCAGCTTCCCAGTCTTGCCTGGCAGTGACCCGCGCTTGGTGGAGCCGCGTCTCGCGCCTGTAGGCCGCTCGCGCCGCCTCCACGTCCGCTCGCGCGGCTTCCGCCGATGCCCTGAGAGATGCGCCTTCACCACTTCGGATCGTGGCTAGAGGAGCGCCGGCGCCAACGCGCGAACCTGCAGCGACATGAACCCGCTCGACCACACCTGGCAGCGGGGCTCCAACCGAGGCTTCAGCATTGGGAGCAAAGGCCACACGTCCAGCCACGACCAACTCCGCCCCGCCGCCGCGCGCCACGGTGGTTACCTCCACGCCGGCTGCCGAAGCGTCAGCAGGGGCAAGAGCGACAAAGCCGGGCTCGCCGCCCTCGGCGTGCTCTTCACCTTCTTTGTGCTCGCCCTCTTCCTTGTGCTCGCCTTCCTCGCCGGCGTGTCCACCTTCGGCATGCTCTTCTGCCGGAGGCGAATCCCTCCAGATGAACGAGCCAGCCCCGAGGCCAGCCGCCGCCGCGACGACGCTTACCCCCGCGAGCAGCAATAGTGTCCGTCGTTCCATCGCCATAAACCTCATTGCGCCCGAGCGCGTTCAAGGGCCGCCAAGGCCCGCGCACGATCGCGTCGTGCCTCGATGATTGATGCTTGGAGG
>JALYNE010000333.1 GCA_030773375.1 Pseudomonadota bacterium | reverse complement strand
CCGCGACCGCTTGCGCAGCCCTGGCGGGCCCGGCCGCAATCCTCAGGGTCGGCGATCCCGAACTCCTGCTCCGGCCGGCATGGGGCGGACTGATCACGTTTCTTGCCATAGGCCCCGTCGCTCTCGCTTGGCGGCAGCGCGGCCATGCGAGCACCGATCCGAGGCCGGATCTCCCGCTCCTCTTCGCTAGCGGAAGCACGGCCTTTCTGCTTGCTTTTGCAGCCTACGATCTCGTGCTGCCGCGCTTCGTGCCCGCCGCATGGCTTGGGCTGGCACTCGGCGCCGCTTTTTGCGGGCGCAAGGTGCGCGATTCGGCGATCTCCATTACGGCCATCGGCCTGTCGGCGCTTGCCACCATCTGGGTCCTGCCAATGGTGGACAGGCTGTGGCAGACGATTGCCGGGTCGATCGCCGGCCAGCCGGCATTGTCGGCGAATCTGCCGGGCAGCCTCGACGCGGTTCTTTTGCTCGGCGCCCCTGCGGTGCTGATCGTGATGCTCTGCCCGATGCTGCCCGTCTGCTACGGACGTGCGCGCGCCGCGTCTTTGGCCGTCGCCGGACTTTTTCTGACAGGCGCCGCTTACATCCTCTTCAAGCAGATGTTCGGGCTGTCGAGCCAGGAGGACTTCGTCGCCCGAGGCTTTTCCGAGCGGACGATCGTTACCCAGGCCCTATTCGCCGCCGGCTGGCTCATCGGTGCGGGGCGGATCGGGGCACTGGCGCCGGTCCGAAAGCCAGCCGCGCTCGCGCTGACGGCGCTTGCCGCCGCACGCTTCATTTGGTTCGATCTCATCATCCACAATCCCGCGCTGATGACGCAGCACGTTGGGCCGCTGCCTCTGCTGAACGTCCTGCTGCCGGCTTATCTCGGTTCCGCCCTGTGGCTGTATCTGGCGCGCCGACGCGATCGGGCGTTGTCAGGGCTTTGGCTCACGCTGTTCCTCGTCGCGCTCATTGCGGGATCCGGTTTCATGGTCCGGCAGATCTTCCAGGGAAGCATCCTCACGGGCGAAGCGCTGCCGCTTTCCGAATTCTACTGTTACTCGCTCGCCGGGCTGCTGCTTTCGATCGCGCTGCTGGCGGCGGGCATCAGGCTACCGGACAAGCCGCTCCGCTTCGCTGGCCTCCTGCTCCTCACCGGGACCATGCTCAAGGTCTTCATCGTCGACGCTTCTGCGCTGGAAGGGCTGCTCCGAATCCTCTCCTTCCTCGGCCTCGGCATCGCACTGATCGGGATCGGCAAGCTCTACGGAACCGTGCTGAAAAGCACGGCGAGTGGCTGAGGCCGAACCGCCAGAACAGGGATAACAGGGAAATTTGCGCTCAAAACAGGGGCAGGCGCACCGAAAGAGCGCTGGGAGCAGGGGGAAGGATTGGCTGTGCCCGCAATTGGCTCCGGCACGGTCGGCCGCACCACCGAGGCGAAAGTCCTGTCGCTGGTTGCCATTGGCATGCCACGACTGATTCGGGTGGGCGTCGCCCTGAGGCCGGTGCCCGGCAGCAACTGGCGGGCGGCGACGCCGCGTTGACTCTCGGGCCGGGGGAGCCTTACGCGGCGGCGGACACATACCGCCAAATCCACCACAAAGGCTCGCCATGTCATCGGTAATGGGCGACCCAAGCTCGTTCGAGCACCTGCGGCATCGCGCTGCGCCTGAGGATGAGCGGTATCGGGCTCTGCGGGACTTTCGTGCGCGGGCGGCTCAGCGCGAATATGATCGCTATGCGGAGCTCGAGCGGTAACCTTCAAGGATAGCAGAGCTGCAATGGAGGCTTACCGAACGAGAGGACCAGCGGGAGCGCGGCGAAACGGGAGTTGCTAGCGTTAGCAATGGCCTGTGGATAAGGGTGTTTAACCCGCAAAAGAATCGTTCTGCCGCAGCTTTCCAACGGCTCGTCGTGACAGTGAGTCGTTTAACCTGTAGGTTGATTCTGCAGGGTAGGGAGTGAGACATGGCGCGCACCGAGAAACAGCGGGTGTTGGCTGCTAATTACGAGGCGTTTGAGAGCATGCTTCCGGAGTTGCTCCCCTCGTCTGCCGGGAAATTTGCGCTTCTTCGTGATCGCAGGCTCGTTGAAGTCTTCGATTCGGCAGCTGCAGTTCATGCTGCTGGCGCCGCTCGTTTTGACGACGGACTCTTTTCTGTGCAGAAGGTGAAGGAGGGTGCGGTCAGCTTAGGCTTCTTCTCATATGCCAGATATTGTCGGGTCCCATAACGGTTCACAGGTCTTTGTTTCGGTCATATTACTGCCGGTCGAGCGGTTCGAAGATACACTTGATCCTCAACGACTTTCCAAGGTGCCCAACTTACAGGTTCTTCGTGCCTTATTGGACACGGGAGCACAGGTCACTAGCATCACCGAGAAAGCCGCCAATCGGCTAAACTTAGAACCATCCGGAATTGTCGGCATTCAAGGTTTTGGCGGCCCCACGTACTGCAGCTCCTACATTTTCAAGCTCGGCTTCGTCGATCTGCAACAAGCGAACTCGGATATCAGCAGCCCCACTTCCATCTAGTGGATAAAGAAATCGAGGGTCCGGAATTCGATAGCGGCGTGGATGCTGACTTCGACGTTCTCCTTGGGATGGATGTTCTTTCCGTCGGGACGCTGACCATCACCAATCGCGGCAGCTTCAAGTTCAGTTTCTGAGCCGACCGCTGCCAGTAACCGGCTCGCGGCCGGCAGGAGGATGTGAATGGAGACGGCCGATGCAGGGTCCTCGTACACGGAGCTGCCCCGCCGCCGGAATTGGTGGAAGCTGGCCTTCTTTGTGATGCTGGTCCTATTCGAAATTGCTCGTGAGTTTGCCGTCCTCGCCTCCGCCAAAGGGGCTCAACCAAGCGCGTTGAAAACTATCCACGGTGGTAGCGATTACGTTCTGGTTCGCGGCCGTTGGATGCGAAGCGACGGCGGAAGCCCGATCGTACCTGGCGCAGTGACAATTGAGTGCCGGAAGGAAACTGGTCAGTGTCTCAAGGCGTCGGTCAGCACGTACGAGGATCGTTTCTTCCCGCCTGAGACACGAGCGCCGCGGCATCGAAGGCTTTGACGGGCTCCGGATGGACCAGAAGATTGAGCAGCTCCGGGACGTTCTACCTCCGGCGCTCGTAAAGAACCGAAAGCCCTATTCCATCTTGAGCCTGGGTGTTCACGAGCTGGATGAGACCAGCTGCAAGAAGTGCTTTCCAGTTGTCCGGACGGCGATCATCACAATCCTCGAACAAGACCTGCAAGCGCGGGAGCGCAAGTCAGCGGAGGCCCGCCTGGAGGCGGAAATTGCCAAGATCGCGGGCGAGTTGAAAAAGCCCAGTTGAGAAGGGACTGCAGAATGTCTGGCGATAACCGAGAACAGGCTGAACCCTCGCCTCAAGGGGTTGTCCAGCAGGCGAGCTTTCACGGTACTGGAAGTCCTCATCTCAGCGCTCAAACGAAATCAGGCGCGGGAAACCTGCCTGGCAATTCTTCTACACCGTGCTGGGGTTCACTCTAACCATTGAAGGCACAGTGGTCTCGATGATGCCCGAAAGCTGGCGGCTCGGCACGATCGGGAGCTTCTTCTTCAAGGTGGGCGTCTTCGCCGTGCTGGTCTTCATCACGCTCAACCTGTTTATGAGGGTGAACCGGTTCCACGAATTCCTGCTGCGCATCCAGCGGAAGTACGAAGACTGAATTTCGCTAATCTGCCGTCTCGATTTCCGAAGAAGCATAACCACCGGCTCGCCGGAGACAAGGCGGGCTAGCGCACGTGCGGATACGGTTTCTGCCGGATGAAGTTCCTGCCGCGCTTCTCGGGTGATTACTGGATATGAAAAAGCCGCTCGATGAGGAGCGGCTTATCTAAGCTAAGTCATTGATTTAGATGGTCGGGGCGACTGGATTCGAACCAGCGACCCCCACACCCCCAGTGTGATGCGCTACCAGGCTGCGCTACGCCCCGACCAGGCCTGCGCACTTAAGGCGTGGGCTCTCTGATGGCAAGCGCCT
>JALYNE010000332.1 GCA_030773375.1 Pseudomonadota bacterium | reverse complement strand
CAGCATGAGTGGCTGCTCCGGGACGGGCTCCGGTTACGCCTACGCCCGCCCTCCACAGCCACTCATGAGCAAGCGATCGGACAAATCATGTGTCAACTAATCGGACATCTTCATTAGCTCTCGACAGGATTTACCCATTGTTCACAGCCGGTCCGTATCCCGCTTGCAAGGGGGGCCACCGCGGCCATGGCGAGTATGTTTTCGAGGCCTGAACCGGAAAGCGACGGCTCGGCCCACGATGATTTCACCATCATCGGCACCGCCGTCAGCGCGTTGCTGGTGCTCGCCGCGCTCGGCAATTACTATTTCGAGGCGCTCCGCGACCAGCTCGTCCGCCTCACATCCGGCAACAGCAGCCTCGTCGTTTGTCTGTTCCTGCTCAACGTGGCGCTGACGATTTACGGATGGCGACGCTACCGGGACGTGAAGCGTGAAGTCGTGGAACGCACGGCGGCGGAACTCCGGGCGCAGTCGCTGGCCTCCAGAGATCCGCTCACCGGCTTCCTCAATCGCCGCTCGCTCACGGGCGCAGTCAACGACCTGCTGGCAACAGCTGCAAAGCGCCAGCGTGCCGTCTCGATGATGATCATCGATCTTGATGGATTCAAGACGGTGAACGACGTTCATGGCCATCTCACCGGCGACAACCTACTTCGCACGACTGCGGAGTTGATCGCACGCTCGCTTCCCAGGGAGTCGGTGAGCGCCCGGCTGGGCGGGGACGAATTTGCCGTGGCATTCATGTTCGATCCCGATGCGCGCGCCAGCGTGGACGCCACCGCCAGCCAGATCGTTGAACGGCTCGGCAAACCGCTCGATCTTGCAGGGGTTCATACCCATGTCAGCGCTTCAGTCGGGATCGCTCGTTCCGATCTGGACTGCGCAAGCGTCGATGCGCTGCTGCGGCGCGCGGACATCGCGATGTACGCGGCGAAAAAGGCAGGTCGCGGCCGCTTCGTCTGGTTCGACACCAGCATGGAGTGCGAGCTCCGCAAGCGGAACAGCACCGAGGCAGGACTCCGCACCGGTATACCCAAAGGCGAGTTCGTCCCCTTTTTCGAGCAGCAGATCGATCTCGGCAGCGGGACGCTGCACGGCTTTGAAGTGCTCGCCCGCTGGCAGCATCCGGAACTCGGCCTCGTCTCGCCCGTCGAGTTCATCGGAGTGGCAGAGGAATGCGGGCTGATCGGCGATCTTTCGATGACCGTGATGCGGCAGGCCTTCCAAGAGGCCCGCGGTTGGGATCCTTCGCTGACGCTGTCGGTCAACATATCGCAGGCGCAGCTCAAGGACCCATGGCTTGCCCAAAAGGTCGTGAAGCTGCTCGTCGAGACCGGCTTCCCGGCCGAGCGGCTCGAGATCGAGATCACCGAAAGCTCGCTGTTCGAAAATCTGGGACTCGCGCAGTCAATCGTCGGAAGCCTGAAGAACCAAGGCATCAGGATTGCGCTCGATGACTTCGGAACGGGCTATTCGTCTTTGGCGCACCTGCGCGCGCTGCCGTTCGATCGGATCAAGATCGATCGGAGCTTCGTCAGCTCGATAAACAACAACCCGGAGAGCGCCGCGATCGTCAACGTGATCACAAAGCTCGCAGACAGCCTCAATCTTGCGGTCACGGCCGAGGGGATCGAGGATGATGTCATCGAAACCCGGCTCCGGGGAATCGGAAGCTACAAAGGCCAAGGCTGGCTCTATGGGAAGCCGATGCCGGCGGCGGAGGCGCGGCGGCTCCTCGCGGACAAAGGCCTGCTGCCCAGCTGCCGCAGCCATAGCGAGGCGCGGGGGGAGCGCCTCAGCAGCAAGCGCTGAAGGTGGACTAAAGCAGCCCCACTGCCTAGATCGCCCGCACGATGATGCGGCGCTTCCACAAAATGCACGGCCTCGGCAACGACTTCGTCATATTCGACGCTCGTCAGGCTCCACTGGAAATGAATGAACGCCGTGCCCGCGCGATCGCGGATCGCAAAACCGGCATCGGCTGCGATCAGCTCATTCTTCTCGAGCCCTCGACCATTGCCCAAGTCAGGATGCGCATATTCAACGCCGATGGCAGCGAGGTCGAAGCTTGCGGCAATGCAGCGCGCTGTGTTGCCGTGCTCGAAGGGGGAGAGACCCGGATCGAAACGCGGGGCGGCACCATCAGCGGCTCGGCGGGAACTGGCGAGGCAAGCGTGGAAATGGGCGTGCCGGGCTTTGCCTGGAACGAGATTCCGCTCGCTTATCCGATGGACACTTTCGCCATGCCGGTCGGATGGGAGGAGCTCAAGAGCCCCGTTGCCGTCAACGTCGGAAACCCGCACCTCATCTTCTTCGTCGAGGACGCAAACGCCGTGGAACTCGGACGTCTCGGCCCCGAGATCGAGCATGATCCTCTCTTTCCCCAGCGCATCAATGTCAACGTCGCTTCGATCGAGGATGGCGCAATCAGGCTGCGGGTATGGGAACGAGGCGCGGGTCTGACGCAGGCCTGCGGCACCGGCGCCTGCGCGACCGCGGTGGCTGCAATCAGCAAAAGGATCGCGGAGACTCCGGTCGAAGTTCGGCTGCCCGGTGGCGCTCTGGCCATCGACTGGGTGCCCGGCGGCTCGATCCGCATGAGCGGCCCTGCCAGCCACGTGTTCAGCGGCGCCATCGACGTGGAGACGTTCGCGTGAGCGGACCCGAGATCATCACCTTTGGCTGCCGCCTCAACGCCGCCGAGAGCGAAGCGATGCGCGTGCTCGCCGGACGTCAGGACGATCTCGTGATCGTCAACAGCTGCGCGGTGACCAACGAAGCCGTGCGCCAGACCCGTCAGGCGATCCGAAAGGCGAAACGCGCGCGCCCCGAGGCCCGCGTGATCGTAACGGGCTGTGCCGCGCAGATCGAACCGGCGACGTTCGCCGCGATGCCGGAAGTTTCGCTCGTGCTCGGCAATCGGGACAAGTTTTCACCCAAAAGCTTTCTCCCCGAACAGGCAGAAGGCGCTCGTGTCTCCGACATCATGGCCGTCAGGGAGACGGCGCCGCACCTCGTCACCGGCTTTGCCGAGCGTTCGCGTGCCTTTGTCGAGGTCCAGAACGGCTGCGACCATCGCTGCACCTTCTGCATCATTCCTTATGGGCGGGGGAACAGCCGCTCCGTCCCTGCGGGGCTGGTGGTAGATCGCATCAAGGCCTTGGTGGACGAGGGCTTTGCCGAAGTGGTTCTGACCGGCGTCGATGTGACCAGCTACGGCCCGGATCTTCCGGGCAGCCCCAGTCTCGGTCTCCTCATCGAACGGATCCTCCGGCACGTGCCCGCTTTGCCCCGCCTCCGGCTTTCATCGCTCGACAGCGTCGAGATCGACGAGCGGCTGTTCGATATCATCACCGGCGAGCCCCGGTTCATGCCGCACCTCCACATGTCGTTCCAGGCCGGCGACGACATGATCCTGAAACGCATGAAGCGCCGGCACAATCGCGGCCAAGCCGTGGAGATCGTTCAAAGATTGAAGGAGAAGCGCAGCGAAATCGCGATCGGCGCGGACCTGATCGCGGGCTTCCCGACCGAGACGGAGGAAATGGCCGAGAACAGCCTGCGCCTGATCGAGGAATGCGACATCGTGATGGGGCACATCTTTCCCTTCTCGCCGCGGACGGGCGCCCCGGCCGCGCGCATGCCGCAGCTTGCCCCGACCGTCGTAAAGGAGCGCGCGAAACGGCTCCGCGAGGCGAGCGCCAGGCGGAGAGCGAGGTGGCTCGACGATCTTCGGGGAACGCGGCAGAAGGTTCTCGTCGAACGCGACAGCGGCCTTGGGCATGCAGAGAATTTCGCGCCCGTACGCGTTTTGGGCGGCAGCGTTGGAAAGGTCGCCCCGGTGCGGGTAACCGGCATTGATGGCGATACGCTGATCGGAGAGACGGATTGAACGAAGAGACTTGGGTCGATCGGCTCCGCGGCGGGTTCAAGAAGACTTCGGACCGGCTCGGTGACAATTTCACCGGCCTGTTCACGAGGTCGGCGCTGGATGAGCAGACGCTCGATGAGATCGAGGAGGCGCTGATCG
>JALYNE010000331.1 GCA_030773375.1 Pseudomonadota bacterium | reverse complement strand
TGCCAGCAGGACAGTCCGATCCTTGTACGGTCTGCCGCTCGTCAGCGCTTTACCTCGCCAGCAGTGCTGCCCCTCGGCGGCACCCGCTGGCGTGCGGCCCTTGACACAAACCGCGATAGAGAAGCGGGACGTTCATTCAGCTAAATTCCGATGCCTGGATTCGACCCAGCAGACAATGACGCTCGGCAGCTTAACGCCACTAGCAGCCATTGCAGCCCTGCCACTTGTCTTTTTAAATCGGCCGCTAACCAATGCTCGTCCGGCTATTCGGCGAAACGCGATTATCCCGAGGGGATTAGCTCGGGCAGCGCGTCCATGCGTCGCGTGGAGATTTCGGCAGATAAGCCAGAGTGTCGGCGACTTGGAAATCACGGGATTCCCTCGCTAGCTGATCGAGGAGATAACCATGTCCGGCGCCATAGATCGCCACGACCCGGTCGTTCGCCCTGGGTGCAATAGCGCGCAAATTGTTCAGAATGCGCAAGTTGCGCGTGTACCACGTGCCGACCCATGCCGCGCCCGGATTGGCGCCCATCCTGTCCCCGATCTGAGCAACGTAATAATATCCATTATGGTCCTCCCGCCGATACTCTGGGGAGTTGAGCCGTCGTGCCCAGGTTGAGATGGGCGTGCAAGCCATCAAACGGACATCCGAATTAGCTTTGGCCTCGCCTTGACTCACCCATGCCTGCCACTCATCTCCCCGCCCGTTGGCTTTGGCCCAAACGGGATAATTGTAATGCGACCAGCCGCCGGGCGGCTCCGCGCTCCAGTCGACCGCGTCGACTCGAGGTAGGTTCAAGCGGGCGGCCAATCGAAGCCCGATCTGATCCGTCTCGTTCATGGAGAGTCTGTAGCGGCCAGCGCGATAATCCGCGTAACGCTGATCCAGCACGGCCTGCTTCTCCATTGGGAATTCGACCGCTACCCGCGTCGGCCGGAAGGAGGCTAGCTTGTCCACCACCTCTTCTATTTCGCGTTGCCGCTCAGGTACGAGAACGTCGGGAACCTGAGCGTTGATGACATTACTGCTTGACACCTTGAAATGAGGCAATCCGACGATCAGCAGTCCGGGTTTAGCCGATTGAGCCTGAGCCTGCCCCGTCAGGAGTAGAACGCTTCCGATCACTGCAAGCCGCCTCATACACCCTCCTGTGACAGGAGTAACAGGCTAACCCGCTGGACCTCCTACATCAACTAGGTAGGCCGTCTTCAGGGCTAAGTGCTGCTCCTATCGCCGTAACTGCCGAGCGGCTTCGCCGTGGGCGAACATTTTGCTTCTTTGTAGCCGGCCCATCAGCGCTGCCTCGATCGGGTGGAAGCCAAACGCCCCCAACCGTCGAATGCACGTTCACCAAAGGGTTCGAGGAACGTCCGCTACGCTGCCAACTGTTCAAAAGCAGTAGGTCCGCCTGCGGCCGATTGTGTTGAAAAACTCCGCCTTTCGCGAACGGGCTGGTTGGTCGCCCGTCTGCACGCAAAATTATTCTAAGTTGTCGCAGAAGCACCCCATCGAGAGGGCGGAATGGCGCAGATCGGAGAAGGATTTGCTCAGTATTCGGCGGCTCCGGTGCTCGAAATCTTGAGCACTGACTTTTTCAACACAATCGGCCATACACGGACGTTGGGGCACAAAAGTTTCGCTTCGCACGCCCGGACGGGAAACGTTGCTGAAACAAGGGCCAACCCTCCTGCGCTCTTCTGGAGGCTTTGTGATCAGTGCTTTAGCATCGGTGAGCCGCTGTCGACTGTGAGATCCCGATCGAGCTCAGCCGCCAAGTTCTGGTAGGCTTTATTCAGTGATTGCTGGCGCGCCGCATCCGAATAGGGCTCGTCCTTGGCTGCGAGCGCTTCCAGCGCCTGAAGTAAGTGCTCGGCGGCTTCGAACTCCTTCTCCCGGTAGGCCTGCTGAAACAGGTCGAGGATCTTGGAGCTAAGCAGATTGCGGCTCATGAAAGAGTCTCCTCATTGAAAGCTTGGCGCCGCTACCACTAGGAGCAGCCGCTCTCGCTATCGGTCGGGGCGCTGAGATCACCGACACCGCAGCTTCACAATTGTGTTCGCGAGGAAGTCGGTGACGTAGACCGCGCCGTTGTCGTCGATTGTCACACCCGCCGGATAACGGAGGGCCTGCGCCCCACCGGACGCATCGCCGCTCCACGCGCCCACGAGTTCGCCGCCCGGCGTGAATTTCTGGATGCGGTGGTTGAATGCATCGGCGGCGTAGACCGCGCCTTCCGATCGACCGCTACCGCCTTCGCTAAGCGGAACCAGCCGGCCCAGCCGCCCGAGAGGCCATAGCCGGTGCCGCCCCACTTGTGGACGAAAGCGCCATCGCGCGTGAAGGTTTGGACCCGGTGGTTGTAGGCGTCCGCCACGATCACGCGGCCGCTCGGCCCGACCGCCACGTCGGTGGGATAGTGGAACCGGCCGTTCGCGCGCCCGTCCCCGCCCCATTGCGCCACGAAGCGCCCCTCCGTCGTGAACTTCTGGACCCGGTGGTTGTAGAAGTCCGCCACATAGACGTGGCCATCATGGACCGCGATGCCGCTCGGTGCGTCGAACTCGCCCGGGCCACGGCCGCGCCCGCCCCAGGCACCGATGACGGAGCCGCCGGACGCGAGCTTCACGATGCGGTCGCCGGTGAAATCGGCAACGTAGAGCGACCCGTCCGGCGCGGTCGCTACCGCCACCGGCCGTTCGAAGCGGCCGAACGACGCTACCAGGGTTCCGTCCGCCGTGCGGATCTTCTTCACGGTGCCGGTGCCTGCGTCGGCGACGTAGATATGCCCGCCCGACCAGGCGAGCGCCATCGGCTGCTCCAGACGCCAGCCGTCCGCCAGCGCTTTGTCCCAATCCCCGTCGCGCGCGCAGATTTCATCAGGCGGAGAGAGGGGGACGTAGGCGAAGAACGCGATGGCGATGATCGCGACAACGGCGACAAGCGCGACCAGTGCCTTCTTCATCGCCCTCCCGCCAGGATCTTGTAGTCATAAGGGTAATCGGCGCGCTTCACCGCGCGCTCGACATCCACGATCGTGACACGCGCATCGTCCCGCAGCCGCAGGCGAATGCGCTCACGCTTCCAATCCGTTGCCGCCGACAACGCCCCCGGCAGTTCCAGCAGTCGCTTCTCCAGTCCGTAGGCACAGTACGGCCCCGGAATGCCAGGCACGGCAATGACGATCTCCTTTGCCGCAGCCGGTAGTCCTACGACCATCGACGCCAGCGCCGCGATCGGGAGCAGTCTCAAAGATGTCATTCGATCGTTCTTTCCTCTGGCGGCGGGGTCGCTCGCCCGGAAGCGACCCCGCCCGTGTTGAGCGTTACGCCGCCTGAGCCACCCCGCGGCACTCCTCGGCGCAGCGGCGGCAGGCATCGGCGCAGCGGCGGCATTCTTCCCTATCGTTCTTGTCGCACTCGGCCGCGCATGCGTCGCAAATCGCGGCGCAGAACTCGGCCCAGCGCCGGCTGTTTCGAGAGCCACGCGCCATCACGCGGGCGGTAAGCTGGCAGAGATCCGCGCATTCGATGCACAGCTTCAGGCAATCGGCCATCTGCTCGCCGCCATGCGCGCAGCAGTCGACGCACACCTCGCAGGCCGTGACGCAGTCGAAGCAGGCGTCAATGCAACTTTGGTTGGATTGCTGTTGTGTCATGGTTGTTCTCCTCTTGTTCGTGAAAATACACGAGAGGCGGAGCGAGCGCGGGTGACGCCGATGCGCGCGAGCGCGGGTTCGAACGCCGGCCCGTGTCCGACCGCCGCGCGCCTCCTTAGCTTCCGTACCGTAGTCCGGGGTCAACCCCAAAAATGCACGGGAAGGTGATCAGTCGGATCTCGTGCACATGGGGCAGCGGGATGGCCTCCCAAAGCTGCCCATCGCAGCCGTGCTCTATCAGCGCAAAAATCTGCTTGACTCAGTACCACGGTACGGCGGGTACATTGGCATTCGAAGCGAAGGCGGAGGCGATGACGGCGGCACTGACGATTGGAAAGGCGGCGCAGGAAGCGGGCGTGAACGTTGAGACGATCCGGTTCTATGAACGC
>JALYNE010000330.1 GCA_030773375.1 Pseudomonadota bacterium | reverse complement strand
CGCCATGTGCGTCCATGACGAAGACGGAGCGCTTGGCATCGGCCTCGGCCGCATCGTCCCGCGCATCACTTTCCACGACCTTCTGAAGCAGCTCGACATCGAACCCGGCAGCGCGCCGGACGTGCCGATCCATCTTGGCGGGCCGGTAGAGCCGCAGCGCGGGTTCATCATCCACTCGCTCGACTGGGGTGGGGAGGGCAGCGTTCAGGTCTCCAACCGGTGGGCGCTTAGCGCCACTCTGGATATTCTCCGTGCCATTTCGGAACGGCGCGGTCCGTCGCGTTGGCTCGCCGCACTCGGTTATGCCGGTTGGGGGGCTGGCCAGCTCGAGCAGGAGATGTGCTCCAACGGCTGGTTTTCGACGGAGGGAAGCGATGAGCTCCTTTATGAGTGCGACGTGAGCTCGCGCTGGGCGAACGCGTTCAAGAGCGCCGGCATCGATCCGAGCCTGTTGACGAGCGACTTCGGGACTGCCTGAGAGCACATATAAAGATATCTTTATATTTGCATTCGGTGCTCGGCGCAGCTAGGTAAGCGCCGCGCGACCGCCTCCTTTGCCAGGCGGTCTTTTCTTTTTTCAACGGGAGACCGCTCTTGGCCACGCAGCCGCAGCCCACTTTTGAGGACTACGTCATCCGCGACATCAGCCTTGCCGCCTTCGGCCGCAAGGAGATCGACATCGCCGAGACCGAGATGCCGGGCTTGATGGCGCTGCGTGCCGAATATGGCGCTTCGCAGCCGCTAAAGAATGCACGCATCACCGGCTCGCTCCACATGACGATCCAGACGGCCGTGTTGATCGAGACGCTCACTGCGCTCGGAGCGCAGGTGCGCTGGGCATCCTGCAACATCTACTCGACGCAGGACCATGCCGCCGCGGCGATCGCTGCCTCCGGCGTTCCGGTGTTTGCGGTGAAGGGCGAGACGCTTGAGGAGTATTGGGATTATATCGATCGCATTTTCGATTGGGGAACTGGCGAAACCGCAAACCTCATCCTGGACGATGGCGGCGATGCCACCATGTTCGCCCTCTGGGGCGCGCGTATCGAGGCAGGAGAGGAATTTCCTGCACCCGAAAACGAGGAGGAAGAGGTTTTTCAGGCGACCGTGCGGCGCCGTCTGCAACAATCACCGGGATTCCTCACCAAAACCGTCCAGGCTATCAAAGGTGTCTCGGAGGAGACCACCACCGGCGTTCACCGACTTTACGAACTCTCCAAGCGCGGAAAGCTCCCGTTCCCGGCGATCAACGTCAACGACAGCGTGACCAAATCGAAGTTCGACAATCTTTACGGCTGTAAGGAGAGCCTCGTCGACGCGATCCGCCGGGCGACGGACGTGATGCTTGCGGGCAAGGTTGCCTGCGTCGCCGGCTTCGGCGACGTCGGAAAGGGCTCGGCCGCCTCGCTGCGCAACGGCGGCGCGCGCGTGCTCGTGACCGAAATCGACCCGATCTGCGCGCTGCAGGCGGCAATGGAGGGTTACGAGGTCGTGACCATGGAAGAGGCCGCCAAGCGCGCCGACATCTTCGTCACCGCCACCGGCAACGCCGACGTCATCACGCTCGATCACATGCGCGAAATGAAGCACATGGCGATCGTCTGCAACATCGGCCACTTCGACAGCGAAATCCAGGTGAATGCGCTTTCGAACATGAAGTGGACGGAGATCAAGCCGCAGGTGGACGAGGTCGAGTTCCCGGACGGCAAGCGCATCATCGTTCTTGCCAAAGGGCGGCTCGTAAATCTGGGCTGCGCGACCGGGCACCCGAGCTTCGTGATGAGCTCGTCCTTCACCAACCAGGTGCTCGCGCAGATCGAGCTCTGGACCAAGGCGGACGGGTACAACAATGAAGTCTATGTTCTTCCCAAGCACCTCGATGAAAAGGTCGCCGCACTTCACCTCGACAAGCTCGGCGTGAAGCTCACCAAGCTGACCGAAAAGCAGGCTGCCTATATCGGCGTCCCCACTCAGGGACCCTTCAAGCCAGAACATTATCGCTACTGATCGAGCTCGCGGAGCCGCTTCTCGTCAAGCGGCTCCGCTCTTCCGTTAGCGACACTGCGCGCCTACACATCTGCCGATGCTTCGCGCCCGTTGCCAGTTGGCTCGCTTGAGAGCCGCCACCCGTCCCGGACTGTGGCTAGCCTGACCCTTTCCCCCACCGCCGCTGCGCTCGTCGCGCTCTTCTGCGGCTTCTGGCTCAGCCTTGCCGTCTGGGCGACGCTCCGCGGCGGGCGGCTCGGGCGCGAAGGGACGATTCGGCAGCGCGAAGCGCGCCTCTGCCAGTCGGTGCTGGCGGCCAGCCCGGCAATGCCGCTCCTCGTGTATCAAGGCGGAGCCGTCGAGGGGTCGCAGCGTCTCGCCGATGCGCTCGCGCTGGTCGAGCTCCCGCCGAGGCTGGCAGAGCTGGCCCAGGGAGAAGCGGGGATCGAAAGCGCCGATCTCGAGGCGCTTTCCTCGCGCGTGGCCGAGGCCGCGTCCACCGGTCGCAGCTTCACTCTCGCCCTTCGGCCTCGGCACTCCACCCGTGTCTTGCGGGTCGAGGGAATGACCGCGCCTCCTGCCTATCCCCCGAGGACAGTGCTGCTTTGGTTCACCGATGCCACGGAGGCTGAAGAGCAGGCCTCGGCACTGCGGGCCGATGCCGAACGGCTCAGCAGTGCATTCGACGCACTCTCCGCATTGATCGAGGCGGCGCCGTTCCCGATGTGGCATCGCGGGCCCGATCTGCGCCTCGCCATGGTCAACAGCGCTTATGTGGCGGCCGTCGAGGCCGACGATGCTATGACAGTTCTTCGCGCGGGCATTGAGCTCGTCGACGAGAGCGAGGGCCGGAGCCCGCTGTCCCAGGCCGCGGCCGTCAGGGAAAAGGGGGAGGCGGTTGCCCGGAACGTCCCCGCAACCATCGCGGGCGAGCGGCGGATGGTGCGCGTGGTGGAAGTGCCGCTCGGGCCGAGCGGGGTGGCCGGCTATGCCATCGATGTTGAAGACCGCGAGCAGGCGCGCGCGGAACTCGCCCGCTTCATCCGGGCGCAGCGCGACATGCTCGACCGCCTTTCGGCGGGCGTGGCGCAGTTCGGACGGGATCGGAGCCTCATTTTCTTCAACCAGCCGTTCGCTCGGCTGTTCGCGCTGAAGGCCGAGTTTCTTGGCGATCGCCCGGAATTCAACCGGCTGCTCGACACCATGCGCGAGAACGGCAACCTGCCCGAGGTTCGCGACTATCCCGATTGGAAAAAAGACAAGGGGGGGTGGTTCACCTCGGGTCTTGCAGCAGACGAGGAGGACTGGCTCCTCCCCGGCGGCAAACATCTTCGAGTGGTGGCACAGCCGCTTCCCGATGGTGGCCTCCTCCTTATCTTCGAAGACAGGACCGAGCAGATCCAGCTTGCCTCCGCGCGCGACACCCTGCTTCGCGTGCGCACGGCAACATTCGACAACCTGTTCGAGGCGGTGGGGGTGTTCGCGTCCGATGGTCGGCTCCACCTCTGGAACAACCGCTTTCGGGAAACCTGGCAGTTCGAGGAAGAACAGCTCGGAGCGCACCCCCGCGTCGATGCACTGACGCCGCACATCGCCAAGAAGCTCAAAAATCCGACCCATGCCGGACTGGTCCGCGAGCTCGTCCGCAGCGCGACCATGGAGCGCAAGCAGCGAAGCGGCCGCGTATCGCTGACCGACGGCCGCGACTTCGAGTTTGCGGCCGTGCCGCTTCCGGACGGCAATGCGCTGTTTACGATGCTCGACATCACCGACAGCCGACGCATCGAAGCGGCACTTCGCGAACGCAATGAAGCGCTGGAGGAAGCGGATCGGCTGAGAACCGCCTTCGTCTCCAATATGAGCTATGAGCTTCGCACGCCGCTCACCTCGATCGGGGGCTTCGCTGAAATGTTGGCGGGCGGTTATGCGGGCGAGCTCCAGCCCACCGCAATCGACTATGTCCGGGCGATCCTCGAGTCGGTCAACCGCCTCAGCGGGCTCATCGACAATGTCCTCGATCTCACCCAAAGCGATACCGGCAGCCTGTTGCTTGCCGAAGAACGGGTCGATCTTCATGCATTGTGCATCGAGGCCGCCGAGGAC
>JALYNE010000329.1 GCA_030773375.1 Pseudomonadota bacterium | reverse complement strand
CGGGCGGGACTCCCACCATGCCGAGGATCAGCGCTACGACCGGCAAAGAACCTGCAGGCACTCCCGCCGTGCCGATGCCGCCCAGGATGCAGACGAGCAGCACCATCACCTGCTGCCCGAGGCTCAGTTCAATGCCGAAGAACTGCGCCAGGAAGAGCACTGTCACGCCCTCGAAGATCGCGGTTCCGTTCTGATTGGCGGTTGCCCCGATGGTAAGCACGAACCGCGAGACCCGCGGCGCGAGCTCGAGTTTCTCTTCGGCGATCCTGAGCGCCGTCGGTAGCGTTGCGTTTGAAGAAGCGGTGGAGAAGGCCACGACCATGGCCTCCTGGCTTTGCCGGAAGAACCAACCTGGAGACACACCGCCAAGGAAGCGCAAGCCCAGCGAATAGACGATCCCCATCTGGATGGAGATCGCGAGCAGAACCACGCCGACATAGGCGCTGAGCCGGACGAGCAAATCCCACCCGAACACAGCCGCAAGGTTGAACATGAAGCAGGCAATGGCGATCGGCGCGAAACGGATGACGATGCTGATCAGGCGCATCGCGACCTCGAAAATCCCTTCGATGGCCTCCTGGAGCCGCGCCGTCTGGGGGCTGTTCACCATCAGCAGACCGATGCCGAACACGAGAGCGAAGAAGATCAGGGCGAGAATATCGTTGTCCGCCGCGGCGGCGATTACGTTGTCAGGAATGATGTTGAGCAATGCGTCCATCCCGGTGGGCGTCTCCGCCGACCTCGACAAGACCGCGCCCGCCCCGCCGCGTGCTTCGGCAAGCATCGTCTGCGCGACCGCAGGGTCCACGCCGGCCCCGGGGCGCAACAGGTTCACCAGGAGAAGGGCCAGCGCCACCGCGATGCTCGACAAGCCGATGGTCAAGGCGAGGGTCCTGATGCCGATCCGCTTCAAGGAGCGGATGTCGCCCATCTTGGCGATGCCCACCACGAGGGCGGAAAAGACGAGCGGGATAACCAGCATGAAGAGGAGCCGCAGGAACACCTGTCCGATCGGCCCCGTCACATAAGTGGTGACAGCCTTGACCCAGAGCCCGCCCGGTGAGGTGATGTGGACGATCAGGCCCGCAACGAGACCGGCCAGGAAGCCGACCAGCATCTTCATCTGGAGCGATACCCGTTCAGCGCGAGCTTCCATGCGCTCTCCTCTCATTCCCGGCCACTTTGCTGCGGCACGGGCGCATGCAGATCCGAGAGGCCGCCCGTTCGACGAACTGGGGCTGCTTCGGGAGACTTCGCAGAGAGCCTATGGCACGCCCCCCCACGGCGGCAACACGCCATAATAAGCATAGAGTGTATCGTCCTCGGACCGCTCCCGCGGCCGGTCGGCACTGTCGAGGGTAAAGGTCGGCGCTCTTTCCAGCTGCTCACGCGTCAGGTCGACGACGTAGCCATCGTGGTCGACGTAGTAGGTGAGAACCTCCCAGGGAACCGGGTGCACCCGCGCGGCGATGCCCAGAAAGCCGCCAAGCGACAGCAGCGCGTATGCCACTTCGCCGCTTCGTTTCTGGATCATCAGCGATCGAATCGTGCCGAGCTTTTCCCCATCAGCATTGTAGACCGGCGTTCCCTCGACGCGCCGGGAGGAGATCAGCTCGTGCGCGGGATCCAGCACCTGCTCGAAAGGTGGCAGTTCGTTCTCGCTCACAACAGGTCTCCCGCGACAGGTTGCCCAACGCAAGGAACGCCCCAGCTATGAAGCTGTGGCGTTCCCGGACCCGCCATTGTCGGCGGCGACTTCATAGCTTTTGGCCTACCGCCAAAGAACGCTGCGGAGGATCGTTCGTTCCCGTTCTTTCAGCCGCTTTCGGTCGAAGCCCATGGGTCGCGGTCGCCCACCCGGCACTGTACCTCAGACCTGAGTGTCCGCGTGGGCGCTGATCGGAACCCGCCGGGCCCGCGGCCTTCAGCGGACTTAGCCCTCAGCGCGGCCGGGTTCCGGTGAGAGGCGTCCCCCGCCCACAGGCACTCCGGCTAATCGCCGAAAATCTGCGGGTTTCGCCGGATAAAGCGTTTTGCCCAATTGTCGACGTAGGACGTCCGCGCGCGGGCGAGATAGCGCCAGCCGGCGATGCTGACGACCGCGGCACCCACCGTGTCGACGATCAGGTCGTCGATCGTGTCCGTCAGGCCCGAGGGATCGCCGGATGTGGGCGGCTGCATGTTTGTCCCGAAGAACCGGTCCAGAGCGAACTCGAAAATCTCCCACAACGCACCAATGCCGAGCGCGAAGAAGAAGGCAAATAACGCGACGAAGGAGGGACGCATGTGGAGATCGACATGCCGGTCCTCGTTCAGCATGTAGACGAACATGAAGCCGAGCAGGCCGAGGAGCAGGCCGGAGGTGGTGTGGAGTACTACGTCCCACCACCAGAAGCGCTCGTAATAGTGCCGCACCTCGCCGAGGAAGAGCGTCGCGAAGACGAAGAGCACGGCCACGATCTGGATCTCGGACGGTATCTCGACCGGCAGCCGCAAGACGACCGGCGCAAGCGTCAAGGCCATGATCCCGGAAACAAGGAAGGCTTGAAGCCATTCCTGCCGAATGAGCAGTAGGACCAGCTGGATTGCCATCACCAGCTGAAGGATGGTGAGTATTGCAAGATGCGCCCGCCGCGCGCTGTCCGCGGGCGCCGGCTCACCCTTTTCAGGCGTCATGACCGGGCCAACAGCTCGCAGCGGCTATTTCCGAACCCTCGCGAATGGGTTCCTGCAACGCCCTGATCGGCGCCAGCTGCGTCCCACCAGATCGGATCAACAGGTAATAATTTGCCGGGCTCCATCTGCCGACCAACGCACAGGATGCGGAACCGTGCCCGGAGCTTCTGCGTCAAGAGTCTGGGCCCGGAAGGAATGTCATGCTGACGAGAAGAAGTTTTGCACTTGGCCTGACATCAACCGCCTTTGCCGGCCTGGCACTGAGCGGGTGCGCGACGACATCTGCGGCAAGGGATGGGCGCACCCTCGCCGGCTACGGGCCGCTCCAGCGCGATCCGGCGGGCCTTCTGGACCTGCCGCCAGGCTTTTCTTATCGCATCATCTCGAGCCTCGGCGACAAGATGGACGACGGCTTTTTCGTGCCGGATCGCGCGGACGGCATGGGGGCTTTCCGGCTCGACGGTCGCCGCATGGCGCTGGTTCGCAACCACGAGCTGGCGCCGCGTCATGGGGAAGGCGGTCCGTTCCGTGCCAGGGCAGCTCAAGATCTCGCCGCGTTCGACCGTGCCGTCGACGGGCAGCCGCTGCCCGGGGGCACCACCACCATCGTCTACGATTATCGGTCCGGCAGGATCGAACAGCAGTTCCTGAGCCTCGTTGGTACTATCCGGAACTGCGCCGGCGGAACCACGCCGTGGGGCAGCTGGCTGACCTGCGAAGAGGATGTGAGCCGCGCCGGCTCCAACGGTCAGGCCCGCGACCATGGCTGGATCTTCGAAGTGCCTGCCGCCCGGCGCGGGATCACGAAACCCGTTCCGCTAACCGCGATGGGCCGCTTCAACCACGAAGCCGCCGCCGTCGATCCCCGCACCGGTATCGTGTACCTGACCGAGGATCGGGACGACAGCCTCTTCTATCGGTTCCTGCCGGAGCGCCCCGGCGAGCTCGCACGCGGAGGCCGCCTCCAGGCCCTGGTGTTCAGAGACCGCGCGCTCGGCGCCGACAGTCGCAACTGGTCCGGAATCGACATGCCGCTGCAGCAATGGCGCGAGGCCGAGTGGATCGACCTCGACGACGTGGAAGCGCCCGAGGATGACCTGCGCAAGCGCGGCCATGCCCGTGGTGCCGCGCTGTTTGCACGCGGCGAAGGTATCCACTTCGGCGACGGCGAGCTTTATTTCTGCTGCACGAACGGCGGGGCCGCGAAGCTCAGCCAGATCATGCGCTACCGGCCATCGCGGCTCGAGGGGCAAAAGGAAGAGCGCTCCTCGCCTGGACAGATCCAGCTGTTCGTCGAGTCAACGAGCGCTGGGATGCTGAACTTCGGTGACAACATCACGGTCGCGCCGCACGGCCATCTGATCGTCTGCGAGGATCAGTATACCGTTTCTGTCCGCAACCATCTTCGCGGCGTCACTCCGGAGGGTGCAGTCTAC
>JALYNE010000328.1 GCA_030773375.1 Pseudomonadota bacterium | reverse complement strand
GAGCGCCTCGAGCTGATCCGCCGCCAGCCAGGCACCGCCCGCAGCATCGAAGTGCTCGTCGACCCCGAACGCTTGCCGGTCCTACACCCGGCCCAACCAGTCAAATCCTCTGTGCAGAGGTACTAGTACTACACGGGTTTCATTGTATCTGCTCCTGCGTTTCCAGTGGGATCGTCTGGCGCGCTGCGGGTGGGTGCGTCGCCATGTTGACCAGGCGAGGCTGTCGGCTGGATGGGGAGCTCTGGCCCAAACGAGTGCCCGAGCAGCCGTTTCACCTCCGGCACCGCCCAGGGCAGCAGCCGGGCGGCGAGGTTGTGGGTGTCTTTTCCCCCTGATGGCGTGGTTTCGCACCACCGCCAGATAAGCATATGCGAGCATGGCCAGCGTGACGTGGCGATGCCAGCCGGTCGAGGTTCTTGTACCTCGGGTATGTCGCTTCTAGGATTCAGCACCGTTGAAACCCTCAGAGGAACGCGGATTAGCGCTGCGCGATCCTCGCCCAAGAACCCTCGCTCCGGGGCAGTTGATCAGTGGGTCGAAGCCTCAGGACGGCACACTCATGGTATCAGCCATCCGAGCGAACGCTGAAGGAGGCGAAATAGCCGCCGATGGCCAACTCGAGGCGGTTTTCGTGCGCATTGCGGAAAACAGCATCTCGATCTCAGGGTCCGAGCTCGACCGGCTCCCCGATGTCACCAGTCATTATCAACGCCCATCTGTTCGACTTTTGCGCACTACGAACCGATGGGCGCGACTCAGGCGAGGGGGAACTGAAGTTTCAGACGCTGCTCATCACCCGCCCCGAACCGCAACTCCTCTGATGGGTCTTGTATGTAGCCGGACCGGCATGTCCCAGTACCGGCTAGTCCGCCGCGCGCGGCGCCCCCTGCGCATCTGAGCCGGACAATGGCCCGAGCCGCCGCGCCTTCACCGACCTTTCCATGAAGTTCAGCATCAACTCGGTCGCGACGCCATAGGCAAGGTGGGAGAAGAGGCCGCGCGCATGCGCCTGCCACGGATATTTCTTCAGGTTCGCGCCAAGCCCACTGGCGGAGTTCAGAATTTCATCCTGAACAGCGAAGATCCCGAGACCATACAGGAGGCCGCGCGGGATGCCTTTGATTGGCAGCTTGTCCCGCACGAGCGCGTATACGATCGCTGGGCCAATGCCGATGTTATAGTGGATCGCGACCCCGGCGATCTCGTGCTGCTCGGGCGTCGGCTCGACTCCCAAGATCTCCTCCGCCTTGTGCGCGGTGACGTGCGCGGGGGGTTCGCCATAAGGGCGCACACTGTTCGTCTGCGCCTTTGCCTGCTCGTCCTCATGGTTCCACATCAGCCAGTCGGTTCGGTCGAGCGCGAATGTGCCGGCGGCGCCCGCCGCGGCACCCATCAAAGCTTTGGCGATTGGACCGTAGCCTTTCTCCGCCGCATCCTCCTGGCTGGACGCAGCGATCGCGGTACCTCGTTCAAGCTCGATCTGATCCTGCATCTCCGATTCCTCTGTCGATTCCTTGCTCTCACCAATCAACGGCTGTGGAATGAACTGCGTTCCTGAGCGGTGCAGCGCGTGCAGTAAAAACGTGCCGCTCCCGCGACGGACGTTCGCCATCGGCCACATCTCCCGCCGCATCAAGGAGGTGACAGGGCCGGCGTCACATCCGCGCATCAGATCTGAATGTCAGGGTCACGTTTCCCTCGACCAGCGTTCCGCGAGGAAATGCAAGGGAGCTTTTCTCGGAGCGCGTTCGTTCGCCGGCTATACGGGAAAAGACTCGCATGTCGATCAGGCTGAAGCCGCTGAACCAGCAGGTACTCGTGGTGACTGGCGCATCCAGCGGAATTGGCTTCGCCATCGCCTCGGAGGCGGTGGATCGAGGAGCTGCCGTTCTGCTCGTCTCCCGCAACGAGGAAGCTTTGCAGCAGATCGCGGCGGACTTGCGAAAGAAAGGCGGGCGGGTCGCTGTTTGTGCCGCCGATGTCGGTATTCCAGCCGATCTCGAGCGCGTCGCGAATGCCGCTACCGCCGAGTTCGGCGGCTTCGACACATGGGTAAACGACGCCGGCGTCACCGCTTACGGCTCAATGGAGCAAATTTCCTTCGAGGATCACCGACGGATCTTCGAGGTGAACTATTTTGGCCTCCTCAGAGGATCGTTCATCGCCGCCAAGCACCTGCGCGACCGCGGCGGCGGAGCCATCATCAACATGGGATCGATCCTGTCCGACCGGACGATCATCTTCCAGGGACCTTATTCTGCATCGAAGCATGCCGTACTCGCGGCGACGGACGCGCTGCGCATGGATCTGGAGCGCGAGGATGCGGGCATCTCGGTTACGCTGATCAAGCCCGGCGCGATCCATACGCTCTTTACCGGTCACGCGCGCAATTACATGGATGAACCGCCGGCCTTCCCGCCCATCATATATGATCCCCGGCTGGTTGCCGACGCTGTTCTTTTTGCCGCCGAGAAACCAAAGCGCGTCCTCTACGTGGGCGGCTTCGGCTATGTCCAGTCTCTGCTTGGCCGCATGTTCCCGCGAGTGACGGACAGGATCATGGAGGCGGTCATGGTGCGCGCGCAGCAAGCGCCCGACGATCCGACCGATCCTGAAAGGCGAGATAATCTCTATCGGCCTCGACCCGAGGGCGAGATCGAAGGGAGCCAGCAGGGCCACATCAGGCGGCAAAGCCTGTTCCTCCAAGCGCAAAAGCATCCGATCGCCGCAGCCGCAGCCCTCGGGGGCATCGCGCTGGCCGCGCTCTCCGTCCTGGCCTCACGATCGCAAACACTGACTAGTGGGGTGGAACTAGCGCGGCGCCGGGTCGCGGCATCGGTCGGCGGCTGAAAAATTCTCACAAGCGGCGCCTTGGAGCAGGAGCAAAGGAGACGATCATGAAGCAGCTACTTATGCAGGCAACCAGCGGGGATATGAGCCCTGAGGAACTGCAGGAGCAAATTCAAAATAGCGACAGCCCTGAAATGGCCTACCGACGCGCCATTGTCGGCGTGTCGCTCATCGGAATTGGAGCGATGGCAATCGTGAGCCTGCTGCAGACCGGGGTTGTGAAGCATCTTCCCGATCCTCCCGTCGAGAAGCCGCACTTCGATACCGACAAGGTGAATTCCAGTAAGGAAGCCTACAGCTATGGCATGCCCGATGCGCCGCTGACGATCGCTGCCCATTCGGCAAGCCTGGCCATCGCGGCCGCTGGGCCGCCCGAGCGGTACAAGAACCGGCCCTGGCTGCCGCTGCTCGCAACGGCTTTGGCATTGCCGCAGGCGGCGATCGCAGCCAAATATTTGTTCTACCAAATGCCTAAGGTAGACAAGGCGTGGTGTCCCTATTGCGTGACCGACGCGGTAATGCATTTCGCCACGGTGGCCCTGACGATACCTGAGAGCCTGAAGGCTTTGGGCTTAAGCGATAGCGGACGCCCTTCAGCACAAACCGCCTAAGTCACAGGCCCCGCTGGGGATGCACCCGTTCAAGTGTCCACCAGGGTTTCAAGCGCTGAAAAAGAGAAGCGCCGCCATCACGAGGCGAGCGAGGCCGGCTCCCGATCATTGATGGTCAATCTAGATCCTCGCGCCCACGGCTCTTCTTCGGCCGCAACGGGGATTGGGCACTTTGATTCAGTCGTCATTGGAACCGCGCCAATCGGGATCAGCCTCCCGAGAGGACGGCGAAGTCGAGAGCATACGCCGGCTGGAACCGCTTCCTGCGCTGACAAGCACGCGGAACTGACTCACGACCAGGGGATGCGGCTTCTGATCGAAGCTCTTCGAACAAGATGTCCGAAACTGCCCAAGGGGACGGAATGAGAACAAGACCCGGGGGAAGCATCAGCTGACGCGCTGAACGCAAGAGCGGATTCGAGCGATATCGATCAATCCTACGATGAGGGTGCTGTCAGTCTAATCGCAACTTGTCTCCGACAGACGCAGCTATCCCATAGGGATGCTACTCCTCAGGCCATGACCGACCGCCACGCGGCCAGTGCGGCCGAGCGGCGTGCTTTGTAGGTCTGGCGATCGACGAGGTTGCGTTCCTGAGTAAAGTGGTTGTGGACCTGGGCGTGCACTGAGCTGAACTTCTGCAGCGTCTTCAT
>JALYNE010000327.1 GCA_030773375.1 Pseudomonadota bacterium | reverse complement strand
CCGTTCCGAGTGCCGCTTTATCCGCTGCTGCCGGCCATCTTCTGCCTGACGAGCCTCTACCTCCTTTATTCGAGCGTCGCCTACAGCGGAATGGGCGCGCTCGTCGGGATCGCCGTGCTTGGGGCCGGCGGCCTGGTGCTGGCCCTGCTTCGTCCCACGTCCACCAAGGAGAATGCGCCATGAACATCATGCCGATTGCCGTTGCGACGCTCCTCAGTGCCGGAGCGGTTTACGCCGCCACGACCGGTTTTACCCAGGAGCCCGCGAAATCCCGGGATCCGGACGTGATCTTCGTCCCGACGCCGCATGAAGTGGTCGACGCGATGCTCGACATGGCCAAGGTTCGGGACGGCGACGTTCTTTATGATCTCGGCTCGGGGGACGGACGGATCCCGATCGCGGCGGCGAAGAAGTACAAGGTGCGCGCCGTCGGCATCGACATCGATCCCCAGCGGATCAGGGAGGCCCGCGCCAACGCGAAAGCGGCGAGGGTGACCGACCGGGTGACGTTCAAGCAGGAAGACCTCTTTCAAACCGATTTTTCGGATGCGACGGTGGTCACGCTCTACCTGCTCAATAGCCTCAACGAGAAGCTTCGTCCCCGGCTCCTCTCCGAACTGAAGCCCGGAACGCGCATCGTCAGCCATGCCTTTCGCATGGGAGACTGGGAGCCGCAGGAGACCCGCCACGTGGGCAGCGCCACCATCTATTTCTGGACGGTTCCGTCCCGGAAGAAGTAGCTGCGCTGTGCCACCCGCGGGCGAAAGCGCATCCGCCCGTCGGCAGGAGAGTGAGGATGAGCCGATCGATAGTCTGCCTTTTGCTTGCGCTCACGTTTGCGAATTGCACGCCATCACAGCTGCCTCTCGGAGACGCCGACCAGCAGGGCACAGGCGCGGCTCGGCTGCGCAAGCCCGATGTGAGGTACGCACCGAGCCCCCATTCAGTCGTTCGCGCCATGTTGACGCTGGCTGGCGTCAGTCGGAACGACGTCCTTTACGACCTCGGTTCGGGAGATGGACGCATCCCGATCGCGGCGGCTCGCGTCTATGGCGCGCGGGCGGTGGGGATAGACATCGACCCGAAGCTTGTCGCCCGCGCCCGCAAAAACGCACGCGAGGCAGGTGTGAGCGGGCTGGTCACCTTTCGGAACGAAGATCTTTTCGAAGCGGACCTGAGCGGGGCCAGCGTGGTGACCTTGTTCCTCTACCCCGACGTCAACTTGAAATTGCGGCCCAAGCTGCTCGCCGAACTCCGCCCGGGAACGCGCGTCGTCAGCCACTGGCACGACATGGGAGACTGGAAGCCGGATGGGACGATCGAAGTTGAACGAAGGCCGCTCTACCTCTGGACCATCCCCAACGCGCGCTGAGCACCTCCGACGAGGGTGCGGAAGCGCTCTTCAGGCGAGCATCGACCGGAGCATCCACGCCGTTTTCTCGTGCAGCTCGCCTCGGGCCCGCCCACAGCCTGGCCGGTCACCGCACATGGGGTCGACCATGCGCGCGCCTCCGAGTATATCGGGCGCTTGGCGAGCTCAGAAACAGCCGCAACGGGACGCGGGCGGTGGAGCCGAGGTCGGTCACGGAGCTTGCGGGCTAATAGCGTAAGCAGCAGGTGCGCTTGACCCATGGACGTCAGGCGGACGGACGGTCCGGCTGAGGCTGCAACGAGCGGGCGGAGGAGGCCCGGCGGAGGACGTCGAGCAAGTCCTGGGTTAAGTACGCACGGGCAGCTTCGGCAATATCGTTGGGAACGCCTTGCGCAGCTTCTGCGACTGCCCCGCAGATGCAGCCCAAAGTGTCGGTGTCGCCGCCCAGCGAGATCACGGTGCGTACCGCTTGTTCCCATCCGTCAGCCGACAAAGCCGCCGTCAGTGCAGGCGGGACGGTTCCCTTGGCGGATACATCGAACCCGCGCGGCTGCAAGCCAGTGGCGGGATCGAGATCGTAGCCGAACTGCTCGGCGATCCGGCTTCGCACCGTCGGCCGCGGCGTGCCCGTGCGGAGGAGAAGGATGCTGAGCGCGACCGCTTGCGAGCCTGCAACGGCATCGGGGTGATCGTGGCTGACCTGAGCCTGCTCGGCGGCCCGCCGCAACACCTCGGCTTCCCTCCCGCAAAGCCAGCCGATTGCTGCGGTCCGCATCGGAGCGCCGTTCCCCCAGCTTCCGTAAGCGGGTGCATCGTCGGTGAACGCCCATTTGAGGAACATGCCCCCATAGCCGCGCCTGGGATGCCGCCGGACGAAGGCTCTGAGACTGGCCGCGAAGTCGCCGCCCTCGAGCAATGCCTCGGCAACCGCGAGGGTGCAGACGGTATCGTCGGTGAACCGGCAGGCGGCGTCGAACAGGTGGAAGTCCGCGGACGGCGGGTGGCAGCCTTCGAAGCGCGAGCCGATGATGTCGCCTGCTATCGCTCCAAGCATCCCGCTTCGTCTCTCCTCTCCGCCAGCTTGTCGAGGTCGCACTGGCGCGGCGATCACGCCGCCGAAAGATCCGCCCCGCTGGTGACCGCGCCTTGTGAGGCCGAGCCGACCAGGCGTGCATATTTGGCGTAAGCGCCGGTGACGGTTGGAGCCAGCGGCTGAACGCGGCCGGGGCCGCGGGCATCGAGGTCGGCGTCGGTTTCGATCACGCGCGCTTCAACGTCGATGGCGATGCGGTCGCCGGTGCGAAGGACGGCAATCGGGCCGCCGCGGGCGGCTTCGGGCGCGATGTGGCCGACCATGAAGCCGTAAGTGGCGCCGGAAAAGCGGCCATCGGTGACGAGCGCAACGTCGTTGCCGAGGCCGCGGCCCTGGATCGCTGCAGTGATGGCGAGCATCTCGCGCATGCCGGGCCCACCCGCCGGGCCTTCCCGTCGGATCACAACCACGTCGCCGGCCTCGATCCCGCCATGAGTGAGCGCATCGAAGCAGGCTTCCTCGCCCTCGAACACTTTCGCCGGCCCCTCGAAGCGAAGCCGGCTGTGGCCCGCGAGCTTCACCACGCAGCCGTCGGGCGCGAGATTGCCGTAAAGGATGCCGAAGCCGCCGCGGCTTTTGATCGGCGCGTCGGCAGTGACGATCACTTCCTGGCCGCCAGTCTCACGAGCGTCTTTGAAATATGAGAAAAGCGAACGGCCGGTGACGGTTGGCGCGTCGGCGATGAGGCCCGCCTCCATCAGTCGCCGGCCAAGCAAAGCCGAGCCGCCGGCTGCGGTCATGTCCGGAGCCATGAAGCGGCCGCCCGGCTTCAAGTCGGCGATCACCGGGGTTGCGCGCGAGACCTCGTCGAAGAGGTCGATGTTGAACTCGGCTTCCGGAATGCCCGCCTCGCGCGCGATGGCGAGGAGGTGGAGGACGAGGTTGGTCGAGCCCGCAGTCGCCGTGCCTGCGACTGCCGCATTGCGAAGGCTCTCGGGCGTGATGAACTGGCGCGCGTTACGGCCTTCCCGGACCGCATCGACGAGGATCCGCCCCGCCTCGACGGCCGCGGCGGGCTTGTCCGGGTGAACGGCCGGAACGTCGTTGAGACCCATCGGCGACAGGCCGAGAAAGGTCATTGCCAGCGCCATCGTATTGGCAGTGAACTGGCCGCCGCAGGCGCCGGGGCCGGGGCACGCGGCTTCCTCGACGGCTCGGAGCTCGTCATCGTCGATCGTGCCGGCGCTATGCGCGCCGACCGCTTCGAACACGTCCTGGATGGTGAGGGCCTTGTCCCGCAGGCGGCCCGGCATGATCGAGCCGCCGTAGAGGACGACGCTTGGCAGATCGAGCCGGGCGGCGGCCATGGCAGCGGCGGGGATGGTCTTGTCGCAGCCGACCAGGAACAGCACGGCATCGAGCGAATGGCCGCGCACCGCGAGCTCGGCGGAATCGGCGATCACTTCGCGGCTCATCAGCGAGGCGCGCATTCCCGGCGTGCCCATCGAAATGCCGTCAGTGACGACGATCGTGTTGAAGTCGACCGGCGTTCCGCCCGCTTCCTCGATGCCGCGCCGGGCATGCTCGGCAAGACCGCGCAAATGCATGTTGCAGGGCGTGACGTTGGACCAGGTGTTGACGATCGCGATCATCGGCTTTGCCATCGCTTGGTCGTCATAGCCGGCGGCGCGGAGCATGGCGCGGCCGGGCGCGCGGGCCGGGCCTTCAAGAAGATCGCGCGACGGCAGAT
>JALYNE010000326.1 GCA_030773375.1 Pseudomonadota bacterium | reverse complement strand
TCAAAGAATGACAGGAAATCCGCGTCAACATCCGAGCGGTGGAGCGTGAAGCTAAAGGAGCGGCCTGATCGGCGAATCGCTCCCGGCATGACAGCGCGCAGGCGGACAACCAGCTTGTCCAGGGCATGGCTTCCCACGGGCTCACCCGGCCAGACGAGCGAGAGCAGCTCGTCCTGCGAAAGCGGGTGGTCTGCTTGGAGCAGCACGACCAGCAGCGCCAACGCTCGATCCGGTACCTTGGCGGGAACACCGTGCCACCAGATGTGCTCGGTCGTCCCAAAGACCTGGATGCGCAGCGCGCACTCAGTGGCTGGCCGATGCGCCACTGGTGGGATCGGTACCGGTTCCGCCACCGTCATGGAAAGAAGCCGCTGTGCGATGGGCGCAGCGTCATCGGCAGCGGCCGCGCGAACCAGTGCTGGCTCGGCCAGAGCGAGCCTCGCCAGCCGGCGCGAACCGCGGCCCTTGGGCGTGGCAAGCAGCTGCTCAAGCGCGTGCCAAGCCTCGAGGGCTTGAGCCGGCACGGAGGCATGCCAGAACGCCTGCGCCAGCAGCGCCAGCAGCGCCGCCTTAACGTCGACCAACTCGTCGCCCACCTGCGCCAGGACCTGCTGCAGGTCGGGGATCATCGCCGGGCGGCCAATTGTGAGTTGTGCCGCGACGATGCCCGAGATACGCCAGCCGGCATTCTCAAGCGACTCAGGAAGATGATGACTGAGCTGGTCCAGTAATGCGGACGCTTCCTGTCTTGCCTGCCGAAGCCGTGCCGTATGAGCCTGGAGTGCAAGGCAGTAGCCCCGGAGCGCGAGGTAGCCGCTCCGCTCGCTGTCTTCAATTGCAACCAGATAGTGCTGCCGAGCCGCGGTATAGTCGCCTTGTCCCAACAGCACATCGCCGGCAGTCGCACTGGCGACGGCAGCTTCACGCAGCCGCCCACCGCGGCTCGCATGAGCGCGTGCCTCCTGCGCCAGAGCAAAGGCATGGTCGTGGTCTCCCTGCGCGAGCTTCAGCATGGCGCGGGCGTTCAGCGTGATCGAGAGCTCTGCAATGCTGTCTAGCTCGCGCCAGCAGCGTTCAGCCAGCCGCAGCGCGCGTTCGGCCTCGGCCAGCCGGCCCATCCGGCCGGCCATATTCGCCTGATCGCCGTAGGCAAGCGCGAGGAGCCGAGACTGGCCCGACGCATGTGCGGCCGCGATACAGCGCTCAATGTACTCCAGTCCGCGTGAACCGTCGCCGGCAAGTGCACAGGCGATGGCATGAATCCGGAACACGCGGGCCTGTAGCAACACCGGAAGTGATGGGTCCGCTAGGTACGGCTGCACCAGACCATCGGCCGAGCGTACCTCACCACGCGCCTGGATCATGATCGCCAGCCAGATCGTTGCATCGCGTAGCTTCATAGGATCTGTGCTCGCCGATTGGAGGGCGCAGAGCGTCAGTACAGCTCCATCGAGGTCGCCAATATCTGCCTGACACCGGGCAAGCATGACCGTCAACTCGTGGTCAACCATTGCACCGGGCAACGTCTTGATCCAGTCGATCACCGTCTGGGCTGCACCCTCCGCACGTAGCTGCGGCGCCGCCGCGAGGATGATGTCGTAAGCCAGATGGTGGAGCCGGGCAGCTGACGCGAGTTGCCAGGCCAGCGCAAGCTGACCCGTGGAGCGAGCATGGCTCACAGCACGACCGCTCGCGTGCGCAAAACGCTGTTGATCCGCGAGGAGCTGCTCACGCGCGACATGACGTACCAGCGGATGGAGCCGAAGTGCCGCGCCTTCTTGCAGAACACCATATTGCTGCAGCATCCGCAGCAGCTGTGTTCCGTCATGACGTTCAACGACTGCCGCGACCATGGCGGCATCGAGCTCGTCCATGACTGCCAGGTCAATCACGAGATCGGAAAGTGGCTGTGGCAGAACGCGCAGAAGGTCGTGCGCGGCAGCAACCACGACGGCGGGTCGTGGTTGCTCTGGCGTCCAGTTGAGCACGGAAGCAACCGAAACAATCGCTGCGATACCGCCACTATACCGGTGGAGAAGCTCAGCTCGCCGCGCATCGAGCGCCTGCCCTTGCCGTTGGGCCCAGAGTGCCTGAATCTCTGCCGCCGTGAATGCGAGGACAGCGCCGTCCACGACCCGCATCGTGCCGGCTCCCAGCATGGCGGTCAGTGTGGGATCGCTCGGGAAGAACCGTGATGCGATCACGATATGGACGAGCGGATGGCGGAGCATCGTAGGAAGCCACGACTGGACTGCAGTGGACAGCGTGCCGTCCACAGCGAGACCCGCTTCGAAGCGATCAAGCACGAGGACAACAGGCGCGCTCATGGCCCGTAGCGCGGCGTTGAGGCAGCGCGCCGGCAACCCAAGCGCGGCAAGTGCTGGCCGCAGCACGTGCCAATCCTGCGTTGCTCCCGGCTGGAGTTCCACCCACATCGTGGGCAGGCGGCAATGTTCAACGTAGAGCTGACTGGCTACCGTTTTGCCCGCGCCGCTCATGCCCACAAAGAGCATCGCCCGCGGACAGTGAGCGGCATCTGTCGGGGCCGGTGTGGCAGTGGCGATGCGAGCTCGGTGGAGCAGGCGTCCGGATGGTGCGGCGGTCATTGGAGACGACATGACTCGACCAATCTATTAACGGGGGTGCTTGAACGTTTAAAGCCGCGGTTCAACAGGTTCGCTCTCCCGCGCCAAGACGCCGACGACACACTCGTGCATGCGGCTCAGCGGCGCAGCACGCACGGAGCGCTCCTCCGCCGATCCGAAGAGGTGGGCGCTCGCAACACTCAGAAAGCCGGAGGCAGCGTAGGCACGGTCGTTGACGTCCTGATCCAGGAGGCCGCCGTCATGACGTGTACCGGATCGATCCCGAACCAGTACGACCGGGTCAACATCGAGTAGCGGGGCCGCCGTGCAGCGCTCAGGGGTCGCCTCGGGGTAGAACACGTGGGCCGTGCCACAGCACAGCACACAGGAATATGGACGAGCACGATGCTTGACCAGCAGGTAGCCGTAGCCGAGGTCGGTCGCCGGTGCTGTGGTACTGGTGAGTGTGAGCAGCGTTGCAATGACCGTGATGCTGAATGGTGAGCAGGCGGCCGCCGAATGGAACGACCAGAGCGGACACAGTGTCGCATTGTACCATGCCGGTGCGCATACGACCCTAGATGCCGCTGATGGCCTCGTACAGTTCCGTCCGGTTCCGCTTGTCGTGCGCTCGCGCCGCCGATGACGGCGGCACCGCCAGTGGTAGGCGCAGTCGACAGATATGCCGTCGATTGCGCGTAGTCGACGCGTGCTGCCACTCGCACAGTACAGTGTGACCAGCACGGAGCGACAGGAGCATGAGGCTGGTCCGCGGCGGCCGCGGGTTGGGGCTGGGGAACCGCTGGTGGAAGCGGGACGACATCCGCAGCGTGGCGGTAGGCGGCCCTAGCGCCACGGCGATGCTGACACTGTGGAGTTACGGTGGCGAACAGTCCTGGTCGTGGAGCGTCAGGAGCGGGCGCAGGTAGTCAAGCACTTCAGCGGGCACCGTCTGGCGATCGAGCAGGCCATCGGCGATTGCCCGCGCCACCACCACATCGAGCCAGGCGGCAGTATACCTGGTGTGCAGCTCGCGCGCCGGTCCCTGATGAAACGCATGGATTAACTCACACAGCTCCCCACTTTCGACCTGTCCTGCTTTCCATTGCTCGAAGGCCTCGGCCAGTGGGAGCAGCGCCTGCCGAAGTTCTGCCTCGTAGGCACGCGCGGCCTGCTCGCGAAGCAGCCGTTTCATACGCTTCGGGATATTACGCATAGCAAGGTCCTCGATCCCGTCAGATGCTTGCGTCGCGAACCCACCGCGGACGCTCTGACCCGATCGCCGCAGAATCCTGGCAGCATCGGCGGTGATATTGGCAGGAGTTGTTGCCCATTGGGCTTGCTTGGACTCATTTCAACGATGCGACGAACGCAGCAGGATGTGCCCTGGATACGCCGACTGGGCATGTCCTCTCCCAGTCGGCGCGCACGGTCCCGCGTCTTCGGCCAGCTCCCAAAACATGTGTGAGCGTCTCGTCGTCGTTCGGGCCTCCCTGATCACAACCTCTACAGTGGCGCCCATCCCTACTCAATCGCCGCTCCACGCCGCACGGCATCTATGCGCTCTTTCACATCCGGCCGCGGTTCTACGGCATGCGCTTCCGCTAACGCGCGCTCGA
>JALYNE010000325.1 GCA_030773375.1 Pseudomonadota bacterium | reverse complement strand
CCGGGAACGGGTCTAGTGCGGCTGTGAGTGGCTCGCGACGCGGGAGAGGTGATCGAACAGAGCAGCGCTGTTGGCGGCCCAGGTGAACCTCTCCGAAACTGCGCGCACCTTCGCCTGATCGGGTGGGTCGGCCAATATCCTCCGAATCGCTTCAGCAATGGCTTCCGGCTCGGGCGGTACGATCGCCCCTGCCTCGGGGCGGGTGATGACTTCGCGCGCGCCGCCCACATCGCTGGTCACCACCGGGGTTCCGGCCGCCAGCGCCTCTACCCAGACGGTGGCCAATCCTTCCGAACGTGAGGGAAGGAGCATGACGTCGGCCGCTGCCATCAGAGAGGCGACTTCGTCGTGCGGCCGGTTGCCGAGCAGCCGTACCCGGGCTTCGAGGCGACGCTCGCGGATCATTTTCACAAGCGCGTGACGGTCAGGACCTTCGCCGGCGAGGAAAAGCGTGGCACCCGGGAGCCGCTCGAGCGCAGCTATCGCATCGCGTTGCCCTTTTCCGGCGATGAGGGCACCGGCGGTGAGTATAAGGGGGCCGCTTACGCCGAGCCTCGCTTTGGCCGCCGCACGGTCGGCCGGCCGGAACCGCTCGTGATCGACGCCCGTATAGTGAACGCGGATACGCTCTCGCGGCATCCCGAAGCCCACCATCACGTCGCGGAGCGCACCGCTGACCGCGAGCATTCCGCCTGCGGCCTCTGCGGCCTCGAGAATCTGGGGGGCAACCTCCTCCCGATGCATCCAGTACTGGATGTCGCTGCCCCGCGCGACGATCGAGAAGGGGATGCCAAGCGCGGCGCCAAGCCGCATCGCCGCCGGCCCGTCCGGCCAGAAGAATTCAGCGTCGATCACATCGAAGGCGAAGCGTCTCCGGATGTCGCGGAGCAGCGGCAGCAGCGCACGGGCCATCGAGCGCGCAGTCCAGCGGGCGCCGAATTTCGGCACGATCGGGAAGGTCGGCCGATGTACCGTCAGACCTTTCCACATTTCTCGTGCGGGCAGTGCGGCCGAGAACCGGTAGCGGGGATGCTGGCTGAGCGGCCAAGGCGGAACCCCCACCGGGGCGACCACTTCCACCTCAACCCCGGCTACGGCGCCGAGACTGAGGGCCTGCTGCTCGACGAACACTCCGAAGGTCGGGCGCTGCGCCGTCGGGAATAGGCTCGAAAGGATCAGCACCCGAAGCATGGCCGGCCCTTATCAGGCGAGCTTTAGCAGGCTATTAAAGCGCCGTTCATCCGCGCTCGGCTCATGTGGGAACTCCGCTTGGCCTCCGCCCTCCCCTCAGCTAAGAAGCTTCCCATGCGCCATTTTTCACGTCCGCTTGCTGCCTTGATCCTCGTCGCAATGGCCCTGCCGGTGGCGGGATGCGCCGGAGGCGCTGGCAAGCGCACCCGCGCCGATACCCAATATGTCGCCCGCGACGTCAACACCCTTTACAACGCGGCCAAAAGCCAACTGGATCGACGTCAGTACACGACCGCGGCCGCTTTGTTCGACGAGGTCGAGCGGCAGCATCCTTATTCGATCTGGGCGCGACGCGCGCAGCTGATGAGCGCGTTCAGCTACTATCTCGCCAGGGACCATCAGAAGTCGGTGGATTCGGCGCGGCGCTTTCTCACCATTCACCCCGGCAACAAGGATGCGCCCTACGCACTCTATCTGATCGCGCTGAATTACTACGAGCAGATCGAGGATGTGACGCGCGACCAGTCGACGACCAAGCTCGCGCTGGATTCGCTGGGCGAACTCGTCCGCCGCCACCCGAACACGCGTTTCGCTTCGGACGCACGCCTGAAGATCGACCTGGTCCGCGACCATCTCGCCGGCAAGGAGATGGAGATCGGCCGCTTCTATCAGCGGCGCAGCCAGTGGCTCGCGGCCGTGATGCGTTTCCGCACGGTGGTGGACGAATATCAGACCACGACGCACGCGCCTGAGGCGCTGATGCGGCTGACCGAATCGTACCTCGCGCTTGGAGTGCCCGAGGAAGCGCGCAAGAGCGCGGCCGTGCTGGGGGCAAACTATCCAACCAGCAACTGGTACCAGCGCGCCTACAGCTTGGTGCAAAGACACGGCGGTGGAGCTGCGGCGTCCAGCGGTTCCTGATCGCCCGGGGGGCTCGTCATGCTGACCGCCCTCTCGATCCGCGACGTGGTCCTCATCGATACGCTCGACCTCGAGTTCGGAGCGGGGCTCGGGGTGCTGACCGGAGAGACCGGCGCCGGCAAGTCGATCCTGCTCGACGCGCTCGGCCTTGCCTTGGGTGCGCGGGCCGATAGCGGCCTGGTGCGCAGCGGACAGCCGCAAGCGGTGGTCAGCGTCATCTTCGAGCTTGCTCCCGATCATCCGGTCCGTGCCGCTCTGGCCGAGAACGGCCTCGAGGCGGAGCCCGGAGAGCCGCTCGTGATCCGTCGCATCGTCAAGGCAGACGGCGGCAGCCGGGCGCTGGTCAACGATCAACCGGCTTCGGTCGCTTTGCTGCGCGATGTGGGCGCCATGCTGGTCGAGATCCACGGCCAGCATGACGAGCGCGGGCTCCTCAACCCGCGCGGTCATCGGGCCCTGCTCGACAGCTACGGACAAGTGGACGCCCGTGAGTGCGAGAACGCGTTCCGGGCCTGGCGCGCCGCAGAAGCGGCGCTTGCCGCCGCACGGGCCCAGCTCGAGCTTGGCGCACGCGATCGAGAGTATCTCGAACATGCTCTGGCGGAGCTTGAAAAGCTCGGTCCTCAGGCAGGCGAGGAGGAAGCGCTCGCCGAGCTTCGCGCCAACATGCAAAAGGGAGCGCGCCTCGCCGAAGACATCGCCGCGGCCGGCCAACTTCTTGAAGGTTCGCAAGGCGCACTCTCGCTTCTGCGCCAAGCGGCGCGGCGACTCGACCGGATCGCGGGCGAGCATGAGAAGCTCGGTGAGGCGCTCGCCGCGATCGACCGGGCGGTGATCGAAGCCTCCGAAGCGGAAGACCGCCTCGCTGAAGCGGCCGAGGCGCTCGCTTACGACCCCGCCCGGCTCGAGGAAGCGGAGACGCGGCTGTTCGAACTTCGTGCCGTTGCACGCAAGCACCGGGTCGAGGCCGACGCGCTGCCTCAGCTCGCCGAAGACATGGCGGCACGGCTGAGCGCGATTGACGCCGACGAGGAGCATATTGCCGCGCTCGAAAAGGCTGTGGCGAGGAGCCACGCCGAATTCGAGGCCGCCGCTGCCGAACTCAGCCGGCTTCGCGCTGCGGCCGGCGCGCGGCTCGATCTCGCGGTGGCGCGGGAGCTTGCACCGCTGAAGCTGGACGCGGCGAAGTTTCGGACGGTGATCGAGCCGCTCGAGGAGGCGCAATGGAACGCGCGCGGGCGCGACCGCGTCGAGTTCGAAATCTCGACCAATCCGGGAGCGCCGTTCGCGCCGCTCATCCGAATCGCCAGCGGCGGCGAGCTTTCCCGGTTCATCCTGGCGCTGAAGGTGGCGCTTGCCGAGCGCGGAGGCGCGCGGACGATGGTGTTCGACGAAATCGATCGCGGTGTCGGCGGAGCGGTCGCAAGCTCGATTGGCGAACGCCTATCCCGACTTTCCCAACAGGCTCAGCTGCTCGTTGTGACCCACAGCCCGCAAGTCGCGGCCCGCGGGGCGCAGCACCTTCTCATTGAAAAAAGCCATCAAGGCATCGTCACTAGAACGAGCGTGCAGGCCCTCGACGAGCAGAGAAGGCGCGAGGAGATTGCGCGGATGCTCTCCGGAGCTGAAGTCACCGACGAGGCGAGGGCGCAAGCGTCAAGGTTGCTGGAGGCAGCTTAGAAGAAGAAGGCCCTCACCCAACCCTCTCCCGCAAGCGGGAGAGGGCTATGAGCTCCGTCCTTTCTCTCGAGCCACACTGCTCCTTCTCCCGCTTGCGGGAGGGCTGGGATGAGGGTCTTCTTCTTGTTATCGAATGTCGATGGCTGTCGTCCGCCGCACAATCAGCCCGCACGCCGCAAGGCTTCGCCGCGATATGACGGAAGCGGAGCATAGGCTGTGGCTGCACCTTCGCGGTCGCCGGCTGGAAGGGTTCAAATTCAAGCGGCAGTGGACACTCGGCCGCTACGTGGTGGATTTCTGCTGCTTGGAGGCACGGCTGATCGTGGAAGTTGATGGGGGGCAGCATAGTGAGGAGGCTGATGCGGTGCGGACCGCCTGGCTTGAGGCGGAAGGTTTTCGGGTGCGCCGGTTCTGGA
>JALYNE010000324.1 GCA_030773375.1 Pseudomonadota bacterium | reverse complement strand
ATCCGTACCGCCTCCGTCAATGCCCGATCTCTGCGCATCTCGAACCTCCCGTCGGGTGCAGGAGACCCAGATCCCAGATCGGACAATCAACGTGCTAACTAATCGGACATACGACGTGCTCGCGACAGCAACCCCTGAAAATCTTGACATCTCCCGTTCCCGCACCTAATAGCCCCGCTTTCCCACCAGCTTTGTCCTTTTGGAGTTGCTTCATGGCGCGCGTAACGGTCGAAGATTGCGTCGACAAAATTCCGAACCGGTTCGATCTGGTGCTTCTTGCAGCGCAGCGGGCGCGGCAGATTTCCGGTGGCGCGGAGCTTTCCATCGATCGTGATCGCGACAAAAATCCGGTTGTTGCTCTTCGCGAAATAGCGGAGCAGACCGTGCGCCCGGAGCAGCTTCGCGAATCGCTCGTCTCCAATCTCCAGCGCGTCCAGATCGACGATGATGATGAAATCGATGAAATGGGTTCGCTCAGCGCTTCGGCTGAGGCCCTGCGCCTGACCGCCGCTGCGCCGCCCCGGAACACCAACCTCGGCGCCGACTACGACTGAGCGGCGCCTTCTCAGGTCATTCGAGAACGGTCCAGCCACTCCACCTCGCTGAGAGCAAGTGGCCTCCCGGCGCCCCCGCGAACGATCAAAGGCCAGGGGCTGCTTGCTTTCGGTCCACCAGCAATGGGTGCTCGGCATCCGACGCCCATCGCTCGCGCCCCCATTGAAGGCGCCGCGCAGGATCAGGAACGACGAGCGCCGCGGCCGCCTCCAGGTGCTGGGAAGGGCGGGCTCGGCGAGGAGGGCTTCTTGGTCCCACGGCAGCCCTGTCATGCAGCGAACTCGCCTTGCTCAGAACCTGTGCGCCGGGCGCGGACCATGTCCGCCTCCAGCGGAAAAGTGCGGCCAACGCGGGCACTTGAGCGGTTTAGGCGTTGCAACGCGGCGGCGCCGCACCCAATGTCCATGCGGTGCTGAGGCAATATGAACTGCTCGAGAAGGTAAGATCCTACGACGCGGATGCGGACGAGGCGATGATCAACCGCGCCTACGTCTTCTCAATGCAGAAGCATGGCAGCCAGAAAAGGGCTTCGGGAGATCCTTACTTCAGCCACCCGATCGAGGTGGCCGGCATCCTCACCGATCTGCGCCTCGACGACGAGACGATCGTCACCGCGATCCTGCACGATACAATCGAGGACACGGTTGCGACGCCGGAAGAAATCGAACGGGTGTTCGGCAAGAATATCGCGCGGCTTGTGGACGGCGTCACCAAGCTGTCCAAGATCGAAGCGCAAAGCGAGAGCCAGCGGGCCGCGGAGAATTTGCGCAAGTTCCTGCTTGCCATGTCCGGCGACATCCGCGTCTTGCTCGTCAAACTCGCAGACCGCCTGCACAACATGCGCACGCTCCACTTCATTCGCAATCAGGATAAGCGCAAGCGAATTGCCCGCGAGACGATGGACATCTATGCCCCGCTCGCGGAGCGCATCGGCATGTACGAGTTCATGCAGGAGATGCAGACACTTGCTTTCCGGGAGCTGGAACCCGACGCTTATGCTTCGATCTCCAGGAGGCTCGAGCAGCTCCACAAGGGAGACGGCGACCTCATCGAGCGGATCGGACGCGGCATCAAGGCTCATCTCGAGGCGCACGGCGTCGAGGCGGAAGTGCAGGGCCGGGAAAAGCATCCTTATTCGATCTGGCGAAAGATGGCGGAACGCCATGTAAGTTTCGAGCAGCTTTCCGACGTGATGGCCTTTCGGGCAATCGTCGACAGCCTGGACGAATGCTATCGGACGCTGGGCCTCATCCACCAGCGCTGGCCGATGGTCCCGGGCCGTTTCAAAGACTACATCTCCACGCCCAAGCGGAACGGCTATCGCTCGCTCCATACCTCGGTCATTCACGACGAACAGATGCGGATCGAAATACAGATCCGTACGCGCGAGATGCACGTGCAGGCGGAGCATGGGCTCGCCGCGCATTGGGCGTACAAGGAAGGAAAGCCAGCAGCCAAGACGCAGCACCCGTGGATCAGCGATCTCATCGAAATCCTGGACCATGCCGGCAGCGCCGAGGAGCTGCTCGAACATACCCGCATGGCGATGTACCAGGATCGGATCTTCGCCTTCACTCCCAAGGGCGAGCTTATCCAGTTGCCCAAGGGAGCGACTCCGGTCGATTTCGCCTACGCTGTCCACACCGATCTTGGTGATCAGACCGTTGGCGCGAAGGTCAACGGGCGGGTGATGCCGCTTCGGACGCCACTCGACAACGGTGACCAGGTTGAAATCCTCGTCTCCAAGGCCCAGCACCCGCAGCCGAGCTGGTTGAATTTCGTCGTGACGGGGAAGGCACGCGCGAAAATCCGCCGCTTCGTCAAATCCAAAGAGCGCGAGGAGACGGTGGCGCTCGGCCGCAAGATCTTCGAAGAAATCGTTCAGCGGCTCCCTGGAGCGCTCGGCTGGGAGGCAATGGCCGAAGCGTTGAAGCGCCTCAACCTCCATGACGATGATTCCCTCATGGAAGCGATCGCGCTGAAGCGGATCGACGACGTCCACGTGATGGAAGCGTTGATGCCCGGGTCCACCGGGGTTGCGGGTGTGCAGCCCCCGCCGCAACGGCAGGCGATCTCGATCAAGGGCCTGACGCCCGGCGTTGCATTCGACCTTGCGGAATGCTGCCACCCCATTCCCGGCGACCGTATCGTGGGGCTGCGCCGCGAAGGCACTGGGATCGAGGTGCACACGATCGGCTGCCATCGCCTCGCCGACGGTGTCGACGCAGATTGGGTCGATCTTGCCTGGGGCGATGAATCGGACGGAGGCACGGCGCGCCTGTGCATCGTCATCAAGAACGAGCCCGGCTCGCTTGCCACCATCACGGGTGTTCTGGGCAACCATGGCGCCAATATCGTCAGCCTGGACCAGACCAATCGCGACGGCGCTTTTCACACCTTCAACCTCGACGTAGAGGTCCACAACGTTCAGCATCTGATGCGCATCCTGGCCGGGCTCCGCGCAACGGACGTTGTCTCGACCGCCGAGCGCCTTTGATCAAGGATTCGAACCAATGAGAGACACCATCAACCGTCGCCTCTTCCTGGGAACTTGTGGCGCCGCCGCCATGGCGGGGCTGGCGCGACCGGCAGGTGCCTTTGTCGCAGCCCCTCAGCACGATTTCGTGATGTGGCACAACCCTGGTTGTGGCTGCTGTTTGCAATGGGGCAAGAGGGTTGAAGCCGCCTTCAAGAGAAAGCTACCCGTGATCGAGGCCGCCGACCTTGCAGCCGTCAAACGGGCGCGCGGGGTGCCGGAAGACCTCCAGTCCTGCCACACTGCTCTCATTCACGGTTACGTCATCGAGGGCCATGTGCCGCCTGCCGACATTGCTCGGCTGGTGAGGAGCAGGAGCCGCATCATTCGTGGCCTGGCCGTGCCGGGGATGCCAGCCGGCTCGCCGGGGATGGACGTGGGCCACGATCACAAGGAGCCTTATCAGGTGCTCGCCTTCGCGCCGGGCGGCAAGCGTTCGGTCTTTGCGTCTCATCGATAGCTTGAATGGCGGACGCCGGAATCGACAACCACCTGTGGGACGGCAGGTGGATCGAACGTCTTGGCGCCCTCGCGAAGCGCCGCACTGCTACCTTGTGATCGCTAAGGACGGAGCTTCAGGAATCCCGTTTGGGTGTCAGCAGGGCACCCGGCAAACTTCACCCGGCCGAAGCCTCTTGCGGCTCGCAGCCACAGCCCGCCGGACCTTGTTTCCGGCCGCTGCCCGCCCGCGCTCATAACCCTTCTCTTCCAGGCAGTCATAGGCGTGGTAGAGCGCAGCGATTGCATCCATCCAGAACTTGCGATTGGCTTGGTCGCTGCAGAGCCTGATATCGGCCTGCATCTCAGGCTCGCTCTTGGTCGAATGATAGACTTTCGTGGCGCAGGAAGGCGCAACGAGCATCACCGTCAGAAGAAGCCTGAGGCGCGGTGTCATTCCGCCCTTGTCTCACCTGGCGCTGCGCTTCGCAACGGCCACTATGCGTCGGCTGCCCTGCTCTCGGTGCGTTTCCGTGCGCTAACCGAAAGGTCACCAAAAGCCGCTATCGAATGGCGCCATGGCTCCCACTCGCGTCCATCTCATCGCAGCTGCCCGGCCGAACTTCATGAAAGTGGCGCCGCTCTGGCACGCCTTGGTCTCGGCTCCCGATTTTCACCCCGTGCTGATCCATACCGGCCAGCATTATGACC
>JALYNE010000323.1 GCA_030773375.1 Pseudomonadota bacterium | reverse complement strand
GCCGGGCGTCCGGTAGCAAGCGTCACGCGGAACGGGCCGTCGATCTGCACGCGATCGAAATCCGTCACGATGTGACGCCGCTCGGCCGAGTTGGCGGAGGTGGCGTAGGCGGCGGCCAGCACGGCCAGCATGGTCATTCTCATGAAGAAGGATCATGCCGCCACTTGGTTAACAGCGCGATAAACCTCAGCCGCCGCAGCGAACGCTGCCGGATCCCATTTTGCTCAGGGAGCAGCGCGCAGAGCCAGTGAGGTTCACGTCGCCTGAGCCCATGATCGAGACCTCAGCCGTGTCCATGGCTCGTGCGCGAACGTCGCCTGAGCCCACGATCGAAACCGACGCGGTGCGAGCTTCGAGCGCCTCCAGATTGACATCGCCCGATCCCGCGATCGACACGCGCGAGCGGTTTCTGCTGCCTGCAGCGCGGATGGCGCCGGAGCCGGCAACGGAGAAACTCGCCTCACCGACCCGGAGCGAACGGATGTCCAAGTCTCCCGATCCGCCGATCGACGCCGCGAAGCGGCCCCCTTCCACCTTGTCGATTCGCATGTTCCCTGAACCCTCGATAGAGGCCGCTTCCAAGGCGGGAATGGTGACATGAATGATCGTCTTCGGCCGATTGGCGTTGAAGTCGCTTCGCCAGCTCCCTTTGTGCATCCCGATTTCCAGGGTGCGCCCATCGACTTCGATCTTCAGGCGATCAAGAACGTCGCTCGGCCCCTCGGCCCGCAGGGAGTGAGCGGGGCCAACCGCCACCACGACGTCGTGCGGTCCAGCAAGTGATATGCTCGTGAAGCCACGCAGCGGGTAGCCTCGCTGCGTCACCGCGTTGGATCCAGGCCCGTCGCGATCCTGAGCGTCTGCGGCCATGTTGCATGCCGCAAGGCCGAGAATGGATGCCAATATCATTGCCGCACGCATAGTTTGGACCTCCCTTTGCCGTGTTATACACGTAATACACACCAATGGGAGCGGCGGCAATACGAAAAAAGGCGGCCCGTTTCCGGACCGCCTCTTCGTAGACCATTGACCGTCGAGTTATTTCTCGTCGGTTTTGTCCTTGTTGTAGACCGCGGCAGCCTTGTTGAGGATGTCGAGGATCTTCTGGAGGGCTTTGGGTTCGTCGACCTGCTCCATGGCGGCAAGCTCGCGCGCAAGCCGGCTGGACGCCGCTTCGAAGATCTGCCGCTCGGAATAGCTCTGTTCGGGCTGGTCGTCGGCTCGGAACAGGTCGCGGGTCACTTCGGCGATGGACACGAGGTCGCCCGAATTGATCTTCGCTTCATATTCCTGCGCCCGGCGCGACCACATGGTGCGCTTCACCTTGGGCTTGCCGTTAAGCGTGGCGAGCGCCTCCTGCATCGTCTTGTCGGACGACAGCTTGCGCATCCCGACGCTTTCCGCCTTGTTGGTAGGGACGCGGAGCGTCATCTTCTCTTTTTCAAACCGAAGCACATACAGTTCCAATTGCATGCCCGCGATGTCGGTGCTCTGCAGTTCGACGACACGGCCCACGCCGTGCTTGGGGTATACGACATAATCGCCGACGTCGAAGCTCAACGCTTTCGCTGCCATCTATTCTGACCTTCCCGTGGAATGAGCCGCAACACGTGCAAATCCGCATCCGCCCCATGAGACGCAGCCTTGTCACCTGAATTCGCGGCGATTATTGTGGATCACCAAATGCGAGTACGGACGCGCACCCGCTTCGATGGGGATTCTATAACAGAAATTAAGGCCAGAAGCTAGCGGGCCAGAGGCGCCGTGGCGGAAAAACCTAGATCGGCGCGCGATCAGTCACCCTGGCCGGGATCGGGCGTGAAATATCTGTCGAACTTGCCCTCTTCGCCCTTATGCTCGTCGGCGTCGGGCGGAGATTCCCGCTTGCGCGTGAGGTTCGGCCATTCGGCAGAATAAGTGGCGTTGATCTCGAGCCACTTTTCAAGTCCCGTTTCCGTGTCGGGCAGGATGGCTTCGGCCGGACATTCCGGCTCGCAGACGCCGCAGTCGATGCATTCGTTCGGATTGATAACGAGCATCGTCTCACCCTCGTAGAAGCAGTCAACCGGGCAAACCTCCACGCAATCCATATATTTGCACCGGATGCAGGCTTCGGTCACGACGTACGTCATATCGGCTTCTCCTCGGGCGACCGCCCTAATCTTGGCTGCCTTAGCTCGTCAACGGCCCTTCTGGCACCTCGCTGTAGAGGAGCCTTGCCTCGGCCGGCGGGCCCCGCCGCTTGGGAAGCGCCTCGACCTTGATGACCCGCACCTGTCCGCGAAGCGCGAAGCTCAGCACGTCGCCGACGCGAACCGGGGCATGAGCTCGATCGACGATGCGGCCAGCAAGCCGCAGCCGCCCCTCCTGTGCGAGTTCCTGCGCAAGCCCGCGCGTTTTCACGATACGCGCGAACCAAAGGAACTTGTCGAGGCGCAGACTTTCGCCTTCAGCCACGGCGCAAACCGGCTAGCGCCGCAAAGGCGTGGCTTGGACCCGGGCTCGCTTCGCGGCGTCTGCGCGAGCGGCCCTTCCACTTCCACTCGGCGTCCACCGATGCCTGCCGGAACCCGATATCCTTCATCAGCCTGGTGATCGCCTCCGGTTGAAGGCCAAGCGAAGTTGCCAGCGCCATGTCCAGGGCGCTTTCCTGCTTGCCGGCGCGCGATTCGAACGCATGCCTCGCGAGCCGTTCCACAAGGTCGACACGAAGCATTTGCGGGCCGAGCGGCCGGAAGCCGAGCCGGGTGAGGAGGGCCTTTCGCGTATCGTCCGGGGTCGGCAGCACCACACTCGCGGGCGCCGGCAATTCCGGCATCGCGGTCCCCGCGGCCGCGGCACGCAGCGCAGTTCGCCAGCGTATTGCCTCCGGCCTCAGCACATCGGGCATGAACAGGTCGAGCGCGCCGATCCGCACCTTCAAGCGCGAGATATGGCGCCGCTGGTCGCGATCCAGCGCGGCAAGCGGGCTCGCGACCTCGGCACGCGCGATGATGCCGCCCTCGTCCACCAGCATCGCGAGCACCGCGCGTACCGACGCGGCGGCGGAGGGATCCTGCGCGGCCGTTCCGGCGCGCCGCAGCGCGCCAAGCGTACGCTCGGCTTGAACGCGAAGCCAATTCTTCAGCCGCTCGATCACCGCCTCCCGGCCGCGGTCGGTGACGCGCTCGATGCGCCGATCAAGGATGACGCGCGGGGACAGGAGATTTTTGCCCGGGCCAAGCCTTGCGACCTCATGTCCCCTCCAGAGAATGGCGACTTCCCTGCCGGGCTCGGTCCGCAACGAAAAATGATCGTCCGTGTCGGCGACCAAAGCGGCGGCGCGCTTTTCATATTCCCCGCCCAGCCGGCGTTCGGCGGTCGCCAACAGCATCTTCCTGTCGGCGTGCCGCGCCGCCGGGTCCACCTCGAAGTGAAAGCCTTGCATCCTCCCGATCGGAAAGCTGCCGACGGTCACCTCACCATATTCGTCGACGATGACAGGGAATTCGCCCGCCCCCTTCGCTCCCAGGTCGCGCATCAGAACGGACGTGCGACGATCGACGAAGCGCTGCGTCAGCCGCTCATGGAGAGCGTCAGAAAGCTTTTCTTCCACTTCGCGCGTCCGCTCCGCCATGGTCGCGGGATCCGAGAGCCAATCGGCGCGGTGCGCGATATAAGCCCAGGTCCGCACCCCGGCGATGCGATCGGCGAGCGCGTCGATGTCGCCCTGGATGTTGTCGAGACGGGCAACCTGCTCGGCATACCAGGCTTGCGGGATCCGGCCGCTCCCCTCGCTCAGATACATGAAGATCCGGGCAACCAGCCGCGCGTGATGTTCTGCGCCTGTCTTTCGGAAATCCGGCAGGCCGCAGGCAGCCCAAAGCCGTCGCACCCGCTCATAGCCCGTGGCCCGCGCGCGGATGTCCCCATCTTCAGCCAGGCGCTTCAGCACGGCGAGGTCGACGACCTCGGGCGCGGCGCAAAGCCCCAGGCGTTCCGGCCGCCGTTCGAGCGACCGGATCAGCGCATCGAGGCTCCGGAAATCGGGATCACCCTCGCGCCAGTAAAGATGATCCAGCGGTGCGAAGCGGTGCTCCTCGATGGCCTCGATCTCCTCGGGGCGGAACTCGGCCATCAGTTCGCCTTCCAAGGTAAGCGAGCCAAAGGTCCCGTCGCGCTGGTGGCGTCCGGCACGTCCTGCGATCTGCGCCATCTCCGCTGGCGTCAGGCGCCGACGCCTATGTCCGTCGAATTTCGAGAGCCCGGCAAAGGCGACATGGGTGACAT
>JALYNE010000322.1 GCA_030773375.1 Pseudomonadota bacterium | reverse complement strand
TCATTCCCGACCAGAATGCGAGCGACACCGAGATGAGGCCGACGCGGCTCGAGGTCGGCTTGTCGGCGTAGCGGGCGATCGGGATTCCGAGGAAGGTGTAGAAGAGCGCGAAAGCGAGGCCGGTCATGAGCCCGATCTGGGTGTCGGAGAGATTGAGGTCGCGCTTGATCGGCTCGGCGAGGATGTTGACGATCTGCCGGTCGAGGAAATTGAGAATGTAGACGATCAGCAGGACCCAGAGCACTGCACGGGGCGAAGTGCCTGCTCGGGGCGGGTAAGCGGATGCCGGCGTGGTGCTCATCGCGTACTCCCGAACTTCTCGGATAAAGCTCAATGATCGAGGTGAAGTTCCAAGGCAACGATCCGGGCCGACGCCTGTTCTCGCCCGCAATGGAGACGCCGGCAAAGATCAGGGACTATGTGGCGCGCCCGTTCGGGACCTTCCCCGAGTTGCTCGCGCTGCAGGCGCAGGCGCGCCCCGATGCACCGGCGCTCGTCTGCGGCGAGCGGCAGGTGAGCTATGGCGAGCTTGACTCCCTCGCGGACAGGGTCGCGGCGGGCCTGCAGCGGGACGGGGTGCGCTCTGGCGGCGTCGCAGCGATCTGCGCTGCGAGCTCCATCGACTATGTGGCGGCCTTCGTCGGCACTCTGCGCGCCGGGGCGGCCGTGTCGCCGCTCGCGCCCTCCTCGACGCCGCAGCAGCTCGATGCGATGCTCGCCGATAGCGGCGCAAGCCATCTGTTCCTCGACGGCAGCGCCTCGCGCCATCTGCAGCCGGTCGCGGCTCGCATCCGGGCCCGGCGCACCGCACTCGATGCCGAAGCGCAAGGGGAGCCGTTCTCCGACTGGCTGCCGGCAGCCGGATCCAGCCCCGACCCGGTGGACATCGAACCCGGTCAGCCGTTCAACATCATCTACTCATCGGGCACCACCGGCACGCCAAAGGGCATCGTCCAGTCGCACGCGATGCGATGGCCGCACCACAACCTCATCGATCCGCCGGGCTACGGCCCCGACGCAGTCACGATCGTCTCGACGCCGCTTTATTCAAACACGACGCTGGTGAGCCTCATCCCCACCCTCGCCGGCGGGGGCGCGGCGGTGCTGGTGCCGAAGTTCGACCCGCGCGGCTTCCTGGAGCTGGCGGAGCGGCACCAGGCGACGCACGCGATGCTGGTCCCCGTCCAGTATCGCCGAATCCTCGAAGTGCCGGATTTCGACCGCTTCGACCTGTCAAGCTTCCGCCTCAAGTTCGCGACCTCCGCCCCCTTTCCGCCGGAGCTCAAGGCCGAGGTGCTGCGCCGCTGGCCGGGCGGCCTGGTTGAATATTACGGGCTGACCGAAGGCGGCGGCAGCTGCATGCTCGTCGCCCACAAGCATCCCAACAAGCTTCACACGCTCGGCCAGCCGATGCCGGGCCACGACATTCGGGTTGTCAACGAGCGGGGCGAAGCGGCGGCGCCGGGCGAGGTCGGCGAGATCGTCGGCAAGTCGCGCTCGATGATGACCGGGTACCACAACCGCCCGGAGCAGAGCGCCGCCGCCGAGTGGATCAGCCCCGAGGGCGAGCGGTTCCTGCGCACCGGCGACCTCGGGCGGTTCGACGAGGATGGCTTCCTCACCCTGGTCGGGCGCGCCAAGGACATGATCATCTCAGGCGGCATCAACATCTACCCCGCCGACCTAGAGCAGGCGCTGACCGAGCTGCCGGAAATTCGCGAAGCCGCGGTGATCGGCGTGCCTTCGGAGAAGTGGGGAGAAACTCCGTTCGCGTTCGTGGTGCTGGAGCGCGGCGCCGCCGCGGAGCCCGAAGCGCTGAGGGCGACCGCCAATGCGAAGCTCGGGAAGATGCAGCGCATCTCGGGCCTCCGCATCGTCGAGAGCCTCCCCCGCAGCGCGATCGGAAAGGTGCTGAAGCGCGAGCTTCAGGCGCTTCATCCGGGCAGGGCGCCGTGAGGACCCTCGCCGAGCTGCTCGACCTCGGGGAGGTCTCGCCGGGGCGATTCACGGCCGGCACGCCCTACGGCCAGGAGAGGCGCATCTTCGGTGGGCAGTTGATCGGCCAATCGCTGGTCGCCGCAGCGCGGACGGTGGACAAAGGACACTGCAATTCTCTCCACGCCTATTTCGTCTCGGCCGGCGACCTCAAACGCCCGCTGCAGCTCAGCGTCCACCGCGTTCGCGACGGCCGCAGCTTCGCGGCGCGCGAGGTCAAGGTTCGTCAGGAGGACAGGCTGGTCTTCTCGGCAGCGCTCTCGTTCCACGACGGCGATCCCGGACCCGAGCATCAGGCGGGGATGCCCGACGTGCCGCCGCCGGAGGAGGTGGAGGACCAGCGCGAGCGGCGGCGCCGCAACGCGGAGGAACACGGCACCGAGATGCGGGTCTTCTCCGCCGAGCAGGTGATCGACGCGCGGCCGGTCGAGTCCCCCGTGTCTCGTGACAGTGGCGGGATCGAGGGACGGCGGTGCCTCTGGTTCCGAGCGCGCGATCCGCTTCCCGATGATCCCGCGGTGCACCAGGCGGCGATCGCCTATGCGTCCGACATGGGCCTCGTGCATGTCGGGCTCCGGCCGCATTTGGAGCTTGGCGACGGTGAGCCGCTCAACACGGCGAGCCTCGACCATGCCATCTGGTTTCACCGCCCGGCTCGCGCCGACGAATGGCTGCTCCACGTCGAGCGCAGCCCCGTCGCGACAAACGGCCGCGGGCTCTCCTTCGGCTCGATCTTCGCGGGCGACGGCCAGCTCGTCGCCTCCGTGGCCCAGGAAATCCTCGTCCGCTGGCGCGGGGCCTAAAGGCTGCTGGTGTCTCCGCCGCGAAGTGGCGTAGTTCCCGCCGGAGTGGGCCGGCAGCTAAGCGCGTCTCGTCAGCCCGTGCTGCCGCAGCCGCCATAGGAGATCTTCGAGCCGGTCTTGCCCGAAGAAAGGCTCGTTATCGAAGACGAACAGCGGCACGCCCCAGTGGCCGGATTCGATCTGGGCGGCCTCATTGGCTCCGATCACCGCGTCGTAATGGGCGGGGTCGCTTGCGATTTTGTCGTCGAGCCGGGCCAGATCCAGCTGCGCTCGCGCCGCCGCCCGTTGCAGATGATCGGCTTCCTGCCAGCCCTCGACCGCGCCCGACCAGATGGCCGAGGACGAAGCCACGACGAACGGCAGCCCTTGTCCTTCCTCCTCCGCGGCGACGCCGAGGCGGCTGATGCGATAGATGTACGGCTGCTCGGCCGGCACCTCTCCGGAGGCGACATCCATGACGATGGGGTCGGGCCTCGGCCAGGCATAGGGGATGCCCAGCCGATCGGCGATGCGGCGTGTGTCGCGCATCAGGTAAGGCGGCCAGAGCGGATTCACCCGCTTGAAGAAGCCGGGAATGCGTACAGCGATCGGACGCACGATGCGCATGTTGAAACGCAGGTCATATTCATTCGCCAGCGCCTCCACCTGCGGGATCGCGAGGTAGGAGTAGGGGCTGCGAAACGAGAAATAGAAGTCGACCTCGAGCGTCATCGATTAGTTCCAGCAGGATCCATACCAGCAACGTGTATAAAATCGCACAACTGCTGCGCGGGTCCCACCGCGGGTGCGCGCCAGCGCCTCGTTGGTGCACTTCCCCCAAGCCGTTCCCCAAGGGACCTCCCTGAGAAAAGAAGGTCAAGAAACCTCTCCGGCGCGCGATTACTTACTGTTCCCTCGGATGTGCGCGATGGCTTGATAGGGCCGAGATGCGTCACCGGCTGAAGGTCCGCTTTTCCGCTGTAGCTTAAGCAAGCAGACGTTCCGCTTCGGGCACAATGAGGCGTTCAGGTGCCCTGCTTTGTTCCGCCGGGTGAAACCGAAAAGCCGGGTCAGTCGCTATTTCTGGAAATGGCGCGCCCGGAAGGATTCGAACCTCCGGCCCCCAGATTCGTAGTCTGGTGCTCTATCCAGCTGAGCTACGGGCGCGCGATAGGCGGCGACATAGGAGCAAGGCTCAGGACGCGCAACCCCGTTGCTCACGAAAGGCAGCCGCCATAGGAGGGGCAGGATGACACGCCTCCAGATGCTGCTCCTGCCGCTCGCCGCACCGGCGCTGCTGACCGCCTGCGCCTCCCAAGGCGAATTCCCGTCTTTGGCCCCCCGTGCCGTCGAGCGAGAGCTTTCAGGGGCTCCCGCTCCCCCCTGCCTCCCGCCCGGCACGACCGCCGAACCGGCGCCGGCACCAGCTCCGGCTCCGCCGCCCCTGCCGAGCGATCCCGCTCTTGCCGCCAGAACGGCGGCGCTGCTCGAGCAGGCGC
>JALYNE010000321.1 GCA_030773375.1 Pseudomonadota bacterium | reverse complement strand
TTCGCCACTTCCGCGAGCGTCTTTCCGGTGAGCGGCTTCAGCTTCTCGTTCTTGAAGGCGAGCAGCAGCACATTCTCCGGGCCGCCGGCGTCGTGCATCAGATTTTCCCAGCCGACCGGCTCCGCCCGCATCTCCTTCACCAGCCGCGCCCGGATAGCTGGATCCTTCAGCCTCTTCACCCAAGCATCGTGGCCGCCTTCCTGAACCCAGAGCGGCATGGTTGCGTAAAGTCCCGTGGCCCCGGCCGTATACGGATAGATGTTCGCGGTGACGTCCAGCCCTTCCGCGCGCGCCTGCCAGAGCTTGCGGAGCATCGGCTCGGACTTGTGCCAGTTCTCCCGCCCCGCCGGTTTCATATGATAGATCTGGACGGGAGCGCCGGTCCGGCGGCCGATGGTCAGCAGCTCGTCCACGGCCTGCTCGTAGCGTGCGGATTCGCTCCGAAGATGCGAGATATAGCCGCCGCCATATTCGTGCGCTGCAGCGGTGAGCGCGACCAGCTCCTCGGTGTCCGCGAAGTTGGCGGGCGCGTAGATGAGTGAAGAGCCGACGCCAAGCGCGCCTTCCCGCATCGCCTGCCGCACCAGCTCCTGCATCCGCTTGAGCTGATCGGGGCTCGCTTTCTTGTTGTCGGAGCCGATCTCGTGAATCCGGATCGTGGTCGCGCCGACGAAGGAGGCGATGTTTGTGGAAATCCCCTTCTTCTCGATATGGTCGAAATAGCCGCCAAGGGTCGTCCAGGGGATGTCGAACTTGAAGTCGGCCTGGCTCTTCAGCTCGTCCGCTTTCATCGCGGGCGTCAGCGGGCCCATGGACCAGCCTTCACCCATCACTTCCAGGGTTACGCCCTGCATGATGTCGCTCATCGAGCGTGGATCGTGCAGCAGCGTCTCGTTGGCCCAGCTCAGCATGTTTATGAACCCCGGCGCCACGGCGAGCCCGTTTGCCTTCACCTCGCGATCGGCGGTGGCCTTCGAAAGATCGCCAATCGCAGCGATCCGATCGCCCTCAACGGCTAAGTCACCGGCGAAAGGCGCTCCGCCTTGGCCATCGTAGATCGTGCCGCCGCGGATGATGAGGTCGAAGTCAGACGCCAAGCCTTGTGCCGACAGAGAAACTGCCAAAAGCCCCAGGAGAATGCGGCGCAGCATCATGAGAGGAAGGCGAGCCATGAAATCTCCTGTTCAGAGGGGGCCGTCGTGGCCCGCACCGATGATGAGAAAGCGAAGCTGTCCCAATCGGCCGCCGAGGCGCGCTGACCAGCCCCGACGAGTGGTGCAGGTTGATTGTTAGTGCATCTTAGAGTGCTTTCAAGTCAGGTGGAAATCACCTGACGGCTCGGAAAGCGCGGCAAACAAAGGAAACTGGACCCGTTCCCGGTTCAATCCAACCGGGAACGAGTCTCGTCTCCAGCGCCATTGCTGGCTCGAGGTCGATCGAAGCGGAGCCGGAAGGCACGAAGAAGGGCATCTATTAGACGCCCCACGAGGATCTCGGCCGGTTTACCATGTGGCGCGCGGCGCGCCTGGTCATCGACACGGGCATTCATCCGTTCGGATGGAGCCGGGATCAGGCGCTAAGCTATTTTCGCGACAACACGGCTTTGCCGGAGCCCAACATAACGATCCAGGTCGACCGGTATATTTCTTGGCCCGGCAAGCCGTCGCTTACAAGCTTGGCGAACTCCAGATTCGCCCGCGGGAGCGAGGCGGAGGCGGCCCTCAGTGCGGACCCGCTCAAGGCCGGCCGGCCGACGCTAGAATGTGAGCCGGACTAGCGATCCGGAAGATCTACGCTTGCGACCTCGTACAGATAGTCCACGAACAGCTTCGCCTGATCGTCGAACCCCGCCACCTTGGGATTGCTGCTCTCGATCAGCAGCCATTCGTCCGGCGCATGCGCGCCGCCGCCGCGGCCGCTGCCGAAATGGCCTGCGGCCATGTTCAGCGGCGCGCCGGTGAACATCACGCCTGGCCAGCTTCCGGCACGGCGCGGATCGATGCTATATTTGATGCCTGCGTTCTTGTACGCGGCCGCCGCGGCGCGGACGATCGCGGCATCTTCAGCCGTGGTGGTCGGGCTATAGCCGCCGCTTACGATCACCTCCATGTCGCTGAAGCCGCGCTTGGCGAGATGCGCCTTCAGCTTCCGCTCGGCCTCCTCCGCGGTCATGTCGGGCACCAGCCGAAAATCGAGCTTTGCCTCGGCGCGACCTGGGAGGACCGTCTTGCCGCCTGGTCCGGTGTAGCCGGAGACGAGCCCCTGGATGTTCACGGTCGGCTGCGAGGCGAGGCGATATTGCGCGGCAAGGCCGTCCTCGTCCTTGATCCAACGTCTAACGCCGAGCGACTCCATCCGCTGTGCCGCTTTTGCCGGCGTGTAGTCGGCGGCGATCATTTGCTTCTGGCGATCCGTCAGCGGCTTCACATTCTCGAACCAGCCATCGATCGCTGGGGTGAACCCGTCATCGGCAACAAGCGTGTCGAGCGCCTTGACGAGCCGCCAGGCTGGACTGTCGACGATCGCCATCAGGCTGGAGTGCACGTCCTTGGCAGGACCGCGGCCCCACTTTTCGCCGCTCGAGATGAGCTGGACCTCGATCACGCCCTTGGCGCCAAGGTCGATGGAGGCGGAGCCGTCCCGATCCTGTCCCGTGGAGGGCATGAGGATGCCGACGGAGCGCCGCAGCGCTGCTTGGACCTCCGGATCCGAAGTGATGTCGCGGAAATTGGTCGAGCCGATCTCCTCTTCGCCTTCTGCGACGAGGACGAGGTTCACCGGGGGCTTCACCCCCGCGTCCTTGAATGCGTGGAGCGCGGCGAGGAGCGCCGCTTGCGGCCCCTTCTGATTGACCGCACCCCGGCCCATCAATGCCTTCCCTTCGCCCGCACGATCGACCATCCGTCCCTCGAGCGGCGGGGACGACCATTCGGCGGGCTCGTAATGCTTGACGTCGTACATGAAATAGATGGCGAGCGTGCGCTTGGCGCCCGCATCGAGGGTCGCGAACACGCCGGGAACCCCCTTGGTCGGCACGATCCGGGCCTTCTGGAAACCGGCGTCGAGCGCGAGCTGCCTCATATGCTCGGCCCCTTCCGCGTGGTTGACGCCCATGTTGGCGATGGTCGGTAGAGCGATCCATTTGCGCAGACGCTCCACGGCTTCGGCGTGGTTCGGGGCGATCTCGGCGACGACTTTGCGACGGTCGGCGGTATTCGGCGCCGCCGCGGAAGGAACGGCCGAAGCCATCACCACGAGTGCAGCGGCGCTGCTCAGGAGAACCCGGCCTAGTTGCATCAAACCCTCCGTTTCCAGACGCTGATCTTAGGAGCGGCGGGCTCATGTCTGCAAGCGCCAGTGAGGGCGCTGCGGCTCCGCAGACTGGCTATCTTCCGCATACTTCGCTGGCGCCTGTCGACGACAGGCGAGTCATGGAAGACGAAGGCGACGTGCTGATCGTGAAACCTTGCGTTGTGCAACGCCGTAGCTGAAATCGCACCTTGCGCGCCCGGAAATCGAGTGAAACCCGACGGAAAGTCTCCAGTAGGTCCGTTCCGAGAAGCAAAGCAGGCCGGTCGGAAAGACCGAACACCTCGAAGGGCGGCACATCTGCGAACGCCATCGGCACATTGCGCAGGGTCACCGAACCGAGCCGAAGCTCGGCGATCTGTGCGAATTGCAACTCGATGGATTTTCCCGTTACGCCCGTCGCGGTGACCGTCTGGAACTCGCCGCGCCGGCGGCGAATAAGTTTGTCGCGAAGGGCGAAATTGCCGATCGTGATCTGGGATCCGGTATCGATCACGGCGTCGAGCGACAAGCCAGCGGCTCTGACGTGAGTCAGGATCAACTGACCACGCCGCAACTGCGCCGTAACCACGATCTCACCAGGGAATGATTTCACGGGCTTTGTCGCGTCCTCAACCTTGATCAGACGCTTTTCGAAATCCATCATCAAGCGCTGGCGGGCGAGTGCGTCGATCCCGATCATGCCCGCCCCGCCAAGATCATGTTCGCGTAACGCAGGAAGTTCCAGCTCTCTGATCGTGCTCGAGCCAAGGGTAAGTTCGTCGACCTTGACGCGATCCACGATGTTGCGGTCGGTCATGTTGTTCAAGATGACAGGTGTTCCGAGCGGCAGGCGCAACTCTCGTGCGATGCGCAGCCCGACCACAGAAGTGTCGGCCCCGCTGTCGACGACGAAGTAGTAGGGACCGCGGCCATTCACCCGCACTTCGACGCTCAGGCGCGTTTCCACCTCGCGAGCCTCGATGTCGTCAC
>JALYNE010000320.1 GCA_030773375.1 Pseudomonadota bacterium | reverse complement strand
TTGAAGATCAAAAATGGCCGCCAGTCACCAAAGTGGAGATCGGCAAAATCCACGACGTAGCCGAAGCGGATGCGGTCCACGATGTTGCCCAGAGCGCCGCCGAGGACAAAGGCGAGGGCGATTGCGTCTTGGCGCCCCCGCTCGCGCCACAGCCACACGGTCACACCCATGGAAATCGCCGCCGTCAGTGCGACCAGCAGCCATCGGCCCACTTCGCTGTCGGCGGTGAGAAAACCCATCGAGACACCACGATTCTCGACCCAGCGCAGGTCGAAGATGTTGAGGAGTTTGATTTCGCCTCGGGCCTGCAGATCGAGCGGAGACGTGACGATCCACTTGGTCAGCTGATCGAACAAGAAAACGAGCCCAGCGCTCGCGAACGCCAAGGCACGGTTGTTCCGTTCGCGCGGCGTCATGCGAGAAGGGGCCGAAACACGAGCCTTCGCAGTCGAATCAGCCATTCACAACGTCCTCACAGCGGGCGCAAAGGGCCCCGTCTTCCCGAACTTCCGGCAGGTGGCGCCAGCAGCGCCCGCACTTTTCGTGCTCCGTGCGCGAAATGGCAATGCCGTCGCCATCCCCGGCGGCGGCGGACAGTTCCGAAACGATGCAGATTTCGTCGAAGCCAACCGAGCTCACGGCGGCCTTCGCCTGCTCGTCAGCAAGCGTGAGCGAGACCGCGGCTTCGAGGCTGGAGCGTATGACCTTGTCGCGCCGGTAGGGTTCGATCGCCTCGGTCACGCGCGTACGAACGCCGCGGACTGTTTCCCACTTCGTGCCAAGCGCATCGTCGCGCCAATCGGGATCGATCGGTGGCCAGGTTTCGAGATGCACCGACCCCCCATCGGGGTAGCGGCTCGCCCAGACTTCCTCGGCCGTGAAGCAAAGGATCGGGCTGACCCATCGCACCAGCGCGTGAAACACCGTGTCGAGCACCGTGCGGTACGCCCGCCGTTTGGGCGCCGAGTGCGCGTCGCAATAAAGGCTGTCTTTACGGATGTCGAAGAAGAAGGCGGAAAGGTCGTCATTCGCAAACCCCGTCAGCAGGCGGGAGTAGCGGTTGAACTCGAACGCTTCCGCAGCCGAGCGCAATTCCACGTCGAGCTCGGCGAGCCGGTGCAGAACCCACCGCTCGAGCTCGGGCATGTCGCCCCAAGCCAAGTGCTCGTCATCGCCGAAGTCGCTGAGCGCGCCGAGCAGGTAGCGGAACGTGTTGCGCAGCTTCCGGTAGGCGTCGGAGGTTCCGGCGAGAACCTCCTTGCCGATCCGCACGTCTTCGAAATAGTCCGTCGAGGCGACCCAAAGGCGCAGGATGTCGGCACCGTTGTCGTGGATGATCGCGAGCGGATCGACCACGTTGCCGACGCTCTTCGACATCTTCCTGCCCTGCTGGTCGAGAGCAAAGCCGTGCGTCAGCACCGCTTCATAGGGGGCACGTCCGCGCGTGCCGCAGCTTTCGAGCAATGACGATTGGAACCAGCCGCGATGCTGATCCGAACCTTCGACGTAGAGGTCCGCCCTGACATTCTCGCCGTAGCGCGCCTCGATCACGTAAGCGTGAGTCGAGCCGGAATCGAACCAGACGTCGAGGATGTCACCGACCGGCTCATAATCGTCGAGATTGTAGCCGTTACCGAGCAGTGCCTGGTGATCCGCCTTGAACCATGCGTCTGCACCGCCCTCATGAAAGGCGCGGATGATGCGGGAGTTGATTGCCGGATCGCGCAAATATTCGCCGCTCTTGCGGTTGACGTAAAGCGCGATCGGCACGCCCCAGGCGCGCTGACGACTGATCACCCAGTCCGGCCGCCCTTCGACCATCGAGCGGATGCGGTTCTTCGATCGCTCCGGAACCCACTGCGTATCCTCGATCGCCTGGAGCGCGGTCCCGCGCAGCGTCGGTTCCCCCGCATCCATCGGGATGAACCATTGCGGCGTGCAGCGGAAGATGATCTTCGCCTTCGACCGCCAGCTATGGGGATAGCTGTGCCGGAAATCGGCGCTGGCGGCGAGGAGCGCCCCCGTCCCCCGCAGGTCGGAGCAGATCGGCCCGTCCGGCGCGTTGAACTTGCCGTTGATGACCGAGCCTTGCCCGCCCAGCCATTCCCAATCCTCGCGGTAGCGGCCGTCGTCGGTAACAGCGAATACCGGATCGATGCCGTTGCTTTTGCAGAGCAGGAAGTCGTCCTCGCCATGGTCCGGCGACATGTGCACGAGACCGGTGCCGGCATCGGTCGTGACGAAATCGCCCGGGAGGAGGGGGCGCGGCTTGCCAAAGAAGCCGCCGAGCTGGTGCATCGGGTGCCGGGCAACGCTACCAGCCAATTGTGAGCCGGCAATGCGCCTTATCTCGGTGACGGAGCCGAGCAGCCGGGCTCCAACGGACTCCTGCAAGTCGCGAGCGATGAGGATCCTTTGGCGAGGCGCCCCTGCCTCGGCTTCGGCAGCTTGGAAGTCGGCCAGAACGTACTCCACCTCCGGCCCGTAGGCGATCGCTTGGTTGACCGGGATCGTCCAGGGAGTGGTTGTCCAGATCACGGCACGGGCACCGACCAGCTCCTGGAGCGGACTCTCGACGATCTCAAAAGCGACATCGATCTGAGTGGAGGTGATCTCCTCATATTCGACCTCAGCCTCCGCGAGCGCCGTTCTTTCGACGGGCGACCACATGACTGGCTTGGCGCCCCGGTAGAGCTGGCCCGTTTCAGCGAATCTGAGGAGTTCCTCGACGATCTTGGCTTCCGCCATGTACGCCATGGTGAGGTAGGGATTCTCCCACTCCCCCATCACCCCAAGCCGCTGGAACTGTTCGCGCTGAACGCCGACCCAGCGGTCGGCATACGCCCGGCACTCGGCGCGGAACTGGTCCTTCGGGACCTCGTCCTTGTCCATCTTCTTCTTGCGATAGGCTTCCTCGATTTTCCACTCGATTGGAAGTCCGTGACAATCCCAGCCGGGCACGTAAGGCGCGTCCTTGCCCATCAGCGACTGAGAGCGGACGACGATGTCCTTCAGGATCTTGTTCATCGCATGGCCCATGTGGATGTCGCCATTGGCATAAGGCGGGCCATCGTGAAGGATGAAGCGGGGCGAGCCTGCACGCAGCTCGCGGAGCTTCGCGTAAAGACCGGTCTCCGCCCAACGTGCGAGAATGGCCGGTTCCTTTTGCGCGAGGCCGGCCTTCATTGGGAAATCGGTCTTCGGCAGGAAGACCGTCTCGCGGTAATCTGGTTTTTCGGACATTGGGCGGGGACTTAGAGGCTTTCCCGGCAAGGCGGAAGCCTTGCCGGATCGGAAAGGCTCCAAATCAGTGTCTGGAGCGCCGCCCGAAAAACCGGTTCCCACTTTTTCGCGCGATGCTCTAGCGCTGGAGGGCGCGCCCGACATTGTAGATATCCTCCACCCACAAATAGCCACGGAAATCGCGGGGAACCTCGCCCAGTTGTTCAGGGCGCTCGATCCCGACCAGAGCCTCCTTGTTCTCAATGTCACCCAACAGGATCACGCGCGCGTTCACCTTTGCCATTCGGTCGAGGAAGCGGTTGGGCCATCCCCAAACGGCCCACTGATAATTGAGCGGCACTGCAACCGTCGCACTCCGGCAGCTTTCCGGCGTGAAGCCCGTCCATCCCCACTTCAAGTAATCGGTCGTGCAAGTCTTGGTTGCCGCTAGGCTCCAAATCCACGACTTCGGCGCAAGCTGGCCTATGCGGGCAAGCACCGCTCCAGTGCCGTAAAAGGCGATCTTGTCGTCAAGCGCGTTCCCGGCGCGCTTGAATGCGGCGGCGAGGGCGTCAGCATCGCTTGGGTCACGCGTTTTGAAGTGGAAGATGAGCTGTTGCCCAGGAACCGCCTGCAGCACTTCTTCCACTGTCGGCATTGCCCCCACACGGCCCCGCAGCGGGTAGGTTTTTCCGCCATCGGCCGTGTAGCCATAGCCGACGTCGAGCGCCTTCAGTTCGGCCAGGCTGTGGTCGCGCACCCGGCCCCTGCCGTTCGTGCGGCACTCCAGCCTCGCGTCGTGGAAGGCGACGGCCCGCCCGTCCTTTGTCTGCTGAACATCCACTTCAACGGCATTGGCGCGGACGTAATAGGCCTGCTTGATCGCGGGGACCGTGTTCTCGATATAGTGGTGCTCCGGGGGCTTGATCCGCGTTGCCGTGCAATCCTCCCGCCCAAGCCCCTCCCGTGAGAATTGCTGAGCAACGCCGCGGTGCGCGACGAGCAGCAGCTTGCCTTTTGGTTTTGGCGCCAGCCAAGAGGCGTTCATGACCGACACGGCAATGGCAAGAACCGCCATTGCGATCCCCAGCATC
>JALYNE010000319.1 GCA_030773375.1 Pseudomonadota bacterium | reverse complement strand
TGACCAAGCCATCGAGATCCTGCTCGAGCAGCTCATCGAGCGTCTCGAAGAGTCTGGCACCGGGCGCAAGCTTGTGTGCTTCGGCGGCCATTTCGGGCGACGGATCGGCGATTGCCGCAACCTCGATTGCGCCTGTCTGCACCATCTTTTCCATGCGGTGACGGCCGATCCAGCCGACACCGAGAAAACCCACACGCGGGCGCGACGTCATGGCGTCACCAGTGCTTTCAGGAAGCCGTCGGGGCGATCCCGGGTGGCGTTCAATGCCTCGTCCAATTGGTCGAGCCTGTAGCTGTGGGTGTAGAGCGGCGAGGGGTCGAGCCGGCCCGAAGCGACCGCTTCCACGGCTTCACGAATGCCCTCGGCATAGGCTCTGGGGTCGCGCTCGTGGGCGTTGATCACGTCGATGCCGCGCCAGTTCCAAAGCCACATATTGACCTGACGCGGCCCGTCCTGGTGATAGCCCGCAACGATCAGCTTGCCGCGCTCCCTGACGAGCTCGGAGGACAGGTCGAGCGGCCACTGCTTTCCGACGGCTTCGATCACCCGGTCGCAGAACTGCCCGTCCGTGAGCGCCTTTACCCGCTCGATGATCACGTGATGGTCGTCCATCGGGATCGTCTCGGCGGCGCCGAACCGGCGGGCGACATCGAGCGAGAAGGAACGGCGGGAGATGGCAATGACGCGCGCGCCCGCGTCGGTCGCGAGCCGCGTCAAGATTGCGCCCAGAAAACCGATGCCCACGATTGCGATCGTTTGTCCGGGTTGGATGTCGCTGCGGCGGAAGATGTTCATCGCGCAGCCGAGCGGCTCGCCGGGGAAAGGTTGGCCGGCAAGACGGTCGGGCAGGCGCACAACGGCTTCCGCTTCGGCAATGTCGAACTCGGCGTAGCTTTTGTACGAAAGTGCTGCCACGCGATCACCTACGGAAAGGCCTTCTACGCCCTCGCCGATGGCGTCGATGACACCCCAGCCCTCATGCCCGAGCGACCCGGGTTCGGTGGGAAATTCCATCCAGTCGGGTCCTTCCCACGGGGTCAGATTGGAGGCGCAGACGCCGCAGCCTTCGAGTCGCAGGCGCACCTGACCTTGGCCGGGTTGGGGAAGCGCGACCTCGTCCACCCGGATCGTCCCCGGCCCCGCGAGGACCGCCGCACGCATGGTCGTTTTCGCGGCCAGCGCATCGCTCATCGGTTCATTCTCCTGCACCTTGCCTGAAACCAGGCGATGCAAGTACGGCCTCGCATCGGTTCGTCAACCGCGGTTTTCACCGGGCGGAGCCTCTGGGCACCGACGACGCTTGGCGTCAGTCAGCCGTTCGATAACAGCAAGCGGCAATTCTCAGTGGCTCGCTGGCTACCGCCGCTGCACAACCCGCTGGCGTGCATCATTTGGGGGGTTGTCGGTGCGCTGAGCGAATGCGCGGAGGTCATCCAGGTCAAGATGATCGACCACTTCACGCGTGCCGATGTCGATTACGGCCGTCGGATCACCGAAGGTCTTGGCCGTTCGGCACCACAGCGGAGCGAAGCGGCCGATAACAAAACGCACATCCCCTCCCTGGCGACAGGGAGGGATTAGCGCTGGGGAACCGGCCGTCGCCTTGGCTCGGTCGATGGCGCCCCGCTCTCGACCTGCGGCCAGCCATTCCGGTAAACGAGCCAGTCTATCAGCATCACGCGCCGGGAGTTCACTTCGTCGGTGGGTTTGGAGCGAGGCCGACGCGAATCCACGGCATGGTAGGCAATCCAATCGTCGCCCCTGCGATCCGTGATGATGGAGTTGTGGCCGGGCGCAACCCAAATGCCCCGTGCCTCCAGGATGACGCTGCTTGGCGCGCTGCTTGCGGCGGCGAGTGTCTGGAAAGGGCCCGTGGCCTCACGCGATCGCGCCACCATCGCCGCATAGTGGGCATTGGGGCCGCAGCAATTGTCGCCCGAATAAAAGAGGTAGTACCAAGGGGCACGGTAGATGACCCACGCACCCTCGACGAGCCGCTGATACTCGGCTTTATTGTCAGTCTTGATCGGGGCGATGAGATCGATCGGGCGGCTTCCGGCCGCGAAGGAGAGGCGGTCCGGCCCAAGCTCCTGCACCTTGATCGGCTGAAAGCCGGAGCCCCAGTAGAGCAGTCTTTTCCCGGTGCGTGGGTCGTCGAAAGCCATCGGATCGATGTTGACGAAGCTGGGCCCGCATTGAAGCGGGACCCCTTTGTCGGTGAAGGGCCCTTCGGGCTTTGTCGCGGTCGCGACGGCGAGACAGAGGCCGCGCGTCTGATCGGTCAGGGCTGCATCAGGTTTGGCCGAGTAATAAAGATAGAATGTGCCGCGATGTTCGGACACGTGCGGCGCCCAAAAATCCTGCGTCTTGCTCGCCCAGGCTGGTTTGATCGGAAGCCCATCAGCCAGAAGTTGCCACGAGACGAGATCGGCTGAGCGCGCCACCTGGATGTTGAGGGTGACGCCGTCCTTTTGGCTCTGGGTCGCGTAGGCATAATAGAGCCCATCCGAGGCGCGGATCACGGTCGGATCCGGGAAATCCTCCTCGAGCACGGGATTGCTGTAGCTGCCGCTAGCCAAGGCGCTCCGGCCGGCGGGACCGGCGGGATCTTCTTTGGTGCTGCAACCGAGCAGCCCCGCGAGCGGGATGAGGCCGTAGAACAGCGGCGGCAAAGCTGGCAGGCGCATTCTTGCTCCTCCAATTGAGGCCTCTCGATGCTTCACCATGAAGGAGGCGGCGGAACAAGCCAAGCCAGAGCTCTCACCATGTCCTGCCGGCCCTAGTCTCGTCTTTCAGCATTCGTCAGAGGCTGGCATGAGATCAATCATGTGCCAAAAAGCCGCAGTGATTCCCGAACTTCCTTCTGAGACCCTCGATCAGCTTCCAAGCCCGTCTCTGCTGATCGAAAAGGGGCAAATGCTCGCCAATGTCGAGCGCATGCGCTTGGCTTTGGCGCATCACCACGTGGACCTGCGCCCGCACGTCAAAACCTGCAAAAGCGCTCCCATTGCGCGGTTGATGGCCGAAGGCTGGTCGGGCGCGGTGACGGTGTCCACCCTTCGCGAAGCTGAGGAAAGCTTCGCGGCGGGGTTCCGGGACATCCTTTATGCGGTTGGCATCACGCCCCAAAAGCTTCCCGAAGTTGAGCGTCTCACGCGTGCCGGCGCGGATTTGTCGCTCATCCTCGACAGTGTCGAAGCTGCGGAGATGGTGGCGGCCTACTGCCGGAATCGCGATCTGCGCCTGCCGATCCTGATTGAGATCGACAGCGACGGGCACCGTGCGGGTGTCGCGCCGGATGATGAGGAGACGCTCATCTCGATCGGAACGGTTCTTCACCAAAAGGGCGCCGAGCTGCGCGGCGTCATGACACATGGCGGCGGATCCTACGATGTCGCGGGGGAGGCGGCGCTGGCCCGCCATGCCGAACTCGAGCGATCGGGTGCGGTCGGGGCCGCAGCTTCGCTCCGTAGGGCGGGGCTTCCCTGCCCAGTGGTGAGCGTCGGCTCCACGCCAACGGCCCTTCACGCCAAGGACTTGACGGGCGTCACCGAAGTTCGGGCGGGCGTGTACGTTTTCTTCGACCTGGTGATGGTCGGGGTCGGCGCATGCGGTGTCGGCGAGGTTGCGCTTTCCGTGCTTACTCGAGTGATCGGTCACCAGCGGGCGCGCGGCTGGATCATCGTCGATGCGGGCTGGATGGCGCTGTCGCGCGACCGCGGGACTCAGCGCCAGGCGGTAGACCAAGGCTATGGGCTGGTCTGCGACATCGAGGGCAAACCCATCGAAGATCTCGTCGTCATCAGCGCCAATCAGGAGCATGGGATCATCGCCCATCGCGGCGGTCTCTTGCTGGATGTGGAGCGCTTCCCGATCGGCATGCCGCTTCGTATCCTGCCGAACCACGCCTGTGCGACGGCTGCGCAGCATGACAACTATCATCTGGTGGAAGCGGGCGCGGTAGAAAAGCTGCTGCCACGTTTCCGCGGCTGGTGAGGAGACATTTGTGACGGGCATCGAACGGATCGGCACCGCTGCTGCGCCAACGCCTGCGGGACATTATTCGCAAGGTACCGCCTGGCGCGATCTCATCTTCATTTCAGGACAGCTTCCAAAAGGCCCCCACGGCGATCCTCGCTCCAACGCATCTTTCGAAGACCAGGCACGGCTCGCACTCGCCAACCTGCTCGCCATCGCCTCGGCGGGAGGAGGTTCGGCAGACACGGTGCTGAGGGTCACTGCTTATATCGTCGGGATCGAGAACTGGTCCGCATTCAACCGCATTTTCGCGGAGCTTTTCGGCGATGCGCGTCCCGCCCGCGC
>JALYNE010000318.1 GCA_030773375.1 Pseudomonadota bacterium | reverse complement strand
CCCGGCTGAGGGCACCGGCTCCTGAACGTTCGCGGCAAGCACAGAAGTCGCGAGCGCTCAGCCGCAGATGCGACAAATGAAGTCGCTCGGCTTCACCGCCATTCCGGTAGAGTGCATGGCTTGATGATTGATCGCCCGGGCGCTGCGCGTATGGCGGCGGGCGACATGTCCCTGCGGGGAAGTTCGTGATGGGCGGACACTTGCCAGGCTCAGCGAGCGTGCGGTTGCTCGCGCTGGCGGCACGCATTGATTGTTCGGATCCTCAGGATCCCGTCGGGAAAGCTATTCGTCTTCCGAGAGAAGGGCGGACCGGCTGATCCGATCCGCCCCTAGTCGATCGATTAGTCGAGGAGATCGATGCTGTCGTTGGAAGTCGAGTTGTCCGTGACGTTGTCGAGGAAGTTATCGACGTCATTGTCGCTGCTGGCGTCGGTGTTATCCGTGTCGGCGCTGGTCGAGTCCGAAGACGACTCACCATCTTCGTCGTTCTCGGAGCTCTCGTTCTCGGCGCTGATGCCGTCGTTGCTGGCGTCGTTGTTCGAATCGACGTTCTGCTCGGTGTTGGTATCGTTGTTGGTGTCGTTGTCGTTTTCGTCAGCGCTGAAAACGTCTGAAAAGCTGCTCGCCATTGTTCATCTCCTTTGAGGTTCATCACGAGCATGTTTTCTTCCTTGCTCGCGTTGATCGCTTGGATCGAATGTAGAAACTCTAGGAAAAACAATACGTTCCGGCCCTTGAACCGTGATCCGGCGGCGCGAAATACGGCCCGGAAGGCTCAGGTTGGTTGATCTGCTGCCGAAACAAGGCCGGCTTCTCGGCCATTTTTGCCCAATCTTGAGCAAAGATATCGTTCCGCCTCGAAAACAGAGCAAGACGCTGAAGCACCATCACAGGTCTTTTCAGCACCCTAATCTTTGCCGCTCCAGCTCTCACATGAAGTTCGCCAGTTCGATGTACCCGCACAGGAGGGCTGCTGCAGATATCAAAGGCAAGCCTCTCCCCCTGCCAGCAAAATTCTGAAATCGTCTCGCATCACTGCCAGCATCAAACGGCAACGCAAGTCGGGCGTTTAGCGGCTCGAGTTCGACCGGGGGAGCTCAGGAGCCTCTCTCGTCTATGGCTCCACCAGGTGCACGTTGCTGTCTTTGGATATGATCCGATCTTCGAGCGCCTGAACGATCCCAAGCCGTAGCGCCTCACCCGAGTCTATGTACTGGCCATTCATCGTCGTGAAGAAGTGATCGAGGGTCGCTTGGTCCCATCTCAGATCCCGTCTGAAAATCTCGATGGTCTGGTGAACATGTGCGGAAATCGTATCATCGGGCCGGTGAGCGGCATGCAACATGAACTGGGTTGGGGACGTCGCGGTTCTCCTTTCGCCGGCCAGGAAGATCGTCACCGCCGCAGAGGCACACCATCCGAGAGCGTGGGTGTTGATCGGGAGCGGCATCATCTTGATGAAGCTGTATAGACCTGTTGCGGCCGTGGTCTCGCCGCCGCCGCTGCACAAGTTGATGGTCACCTCCTCCTCCAGGCCCGGCAACAGCTGCGTCAGTATGCGCTCCACTTGCGAGACCCCTTTCGAGGTGATCTCGCCGTGATAAACAATTTCGTGACCCATTCCCCTGCTGCTCCCATCAGCGGTCAAGCTGGATGTTGAGACGCGGCTGTGGGCGAGCGGTTCCTTGGTCCGGGAGCGGCGATGTTCAAGCACCCGATGCGCAGCGAACTACGCCAAGCCTGGTGTGCGGGGCCGACAAGCTAAGGGTTAGAAGCTGCGGGTGGGAGTTGCGTAACGCGGATCCCTGCCGTCCGAGCGAAGCCGTTGCTGGTCCGGTACAGCCGCAGCTGTTCGGACCATTGGTCGCATGAAAAAAGCGCTTAGTCGAAGATCGCGGCGTCGTCCAAGGAGTTCGACAAGTCGCTCATGCTGTCGATCATATTGTCCAGTTCCAGGTTGAAGCTGACATCAGTCTCGCCAGTGTCGAGGCTCGTCCGGTCGTAAGACACCTCACCATCCTCGTCACGGCTGTCACTCTCCGTCTCGGCCCTCACGCCGTCATTGCTGCTGTTGGTGTTCGCGTCGGCGCGCTGATCCGTCTCGGTGTCGCTATCGGCCTTGGCGCTCCTGTCGCTGTTCTCGCTCGTGGCGCTAGTGCTGCTATTCTCACCAGTGTCGTTGCTGCCTTCACCGTCGCGGGCCGTGTCGCGCTGGTTGGAGGAGTTCGACAGGCCGCTCACATCCTCGAACATGTTACCGGCCGCGACATCGGAGCTGAGGCTGAGTTCGCCGCTGTCGACGCTCGTCCTGTCATGATCTTCGTTCCTGTCCTCGTCACGGCTATAGCTCTCGCTCGCGGCTGTCACGCCGCTGTTGCTGGCACTGAAGTTCGCGTCCGCATCTTGGCCCGTGCTGGTGTCGCTCTTGCCCTCCTTGTCACCGCTGCCGAATATGTCGGAAAAACGGAGCGCCATTCACTCTCTCCTCGCGATCGGATCTGTTTGATCCTCCAGCGAAAACCGGTCACGAGCGCGCATCGTTCCAGTGGCCCCGCGAACAGCACGGAGCTGATGCGAGCCACCGTTAAGCCGCTTAGCGGGTGATGGATCGACCTACGAAGCTCAGCCGAAGTTTGAATTCAGAGGTTCATCGTCTGGAAGCTCGACAGCTGACCCGAGACCATTTCGCACTCGAGCCTGTGACGGCCCAACAGCAGACGCTCAAAGGCCTGGCGCGTCCATCGTCTACGGCTTGCACGTGGCCTGGACTGCCTTGGTCGGCCTTCAACTTTGTCGTGGAAAGCCCCGGGCGAACTCACCTCAGTGAACTCGCTGCTGGATGGCAGCGATCGGCCGACGCTCGCCCCGGTTGCGGCGCCAGCACAGGCTAACCACATGGAAGCCCATGAGCATACGGCAGAGCTGGCTTGCCCTCGGGAGGATTCCTGCCGTCAGGACGGGGCTGTTCGTGCTGGGCATCGTGCTGATGCTGGTCTCCCCGGGCGTGGGCATCCTTCCCGGACCGGGCGGGGTGGTCGTGTTCGCGGCGGGGCTAGCGCTGACGCTCAAATATAGTCGGTGGGCGAAGCGTCGCTACGTGCGCTTCAAGCGGAGGCACCCCAATAAGGGGCGCTGGGCCGATTGGGGCATGCGGCGCCCCAGCGCGCTTCGGCGCGAAGCGCTCCGCAAGCAGCAGGAGGCGCGCCTGCAGGCCCAAGATGATTGACTTGGCCCCCCGCTTTGCCTATCGGGCGTTCGCAACGAGGCCGCCCAACAGGCGGCTCTTTTCTTTCAGTTTCGAGGTATGAGCGATGAAGCGCACCTTCCAGCCGAGCAAACTCGTGCGCAAGCGGCGTCACGGCTTCCGGGCCCGCAAGGCGACTGTCGGCGGACGAAAGGTTCTGGCAGCCCGCCGCGCCCGCGGCCGCAAGAGCCTGTCGGCCTAAGCGCCGGCAAGGCGTTCACCAAGCTCAGCCGCCGCGCCGACTTTCTTGCGGCCAATTCCGGCCGCCGCGCACCCATGCCTGGCTTCATCCTGCTGGTTCGGAAGCGGGACGACGGGGATCCGACCATGCGGCTCGGCATCACGGTTACCAAGAAGATCGGCGGCGCCGTTGTTCGCAACCGGATGAAGCGCCGCTTGCGCGCGCTTGCACGCGAAATTCTGCCAAACGCCGGCATAGAAGGGGCCGACCATGTGCTGATCGGCCGGGGGAGCGGCATCGAGCGGGCTTATGCGCTGCTCCTGGACGAACTCGAACGGGCGCTCCGCAAGGTCCTGAAAGCGGACCAGCCTGTTCCCGGTCGACCCGGAAAAAGGCACGGCGATCCCGTCCGTTCAGCGGGCAAGGCAGGGACCCGATGATTGCCAAGCTCCTGATCCTTGTGGCCAAGGGCTGGCAAAAAGGGCCTTCCGCGATCCTGCCGCCGAGCTGCCGCTACCAACCGAGTTGCTCGGCCTATGCAATCACCGCGCTTCGGCGCTATGGCGCGCTGCGCGGCAGCTGGCTGACGCTGAAGCGCCTGTCTCGATGCCACCCCTGGGGGGGTCATGGCTATGATCCGGTTCCGTGAGGGGAAACAAGTGCCATGAGGGCCAGTAAGTGAACGACTCCCGCAACATGATTCTCGCGATCGTCCTGTCGGCGCTCGTGCTGTTCGGGTGGAGCTTCATTTCGGAGCGCTATTTCCCGACCGCAAACCAGCCTTCGACCAAGATCGTGGATGGCAAGTCGGTGCCGCTGCCCAAGCCGCAGGCCGATCCGACCGCCGACAGCCCCGCGGCGATCCGGGACCGCAGGATTGTGCTTGCCGAAACGCCGCGGGTGCGCAT
>JALYNE010000317.1 GCA_030773375.1 Pseudomonadota bacterium | reverse complement strand
GGAGCAGGGTTCCGCGCGCGGATCTTCCGGAACGAAGTGCCGTTCCAGACATCCTCCGCCGCGACTGCTGTGTTGTCCCGTCGGGAAAGGAACAGCGCAAGGGGAAGTGGGCACGTGCTGAGCGACGCTGCGACTTCAGCCGCAAGAGTCGCCGGAGGCGGCGCAGCAATCTTGGCAATACCTTTGAGAAGCTTCGTGTAGGATATTGATCCACCCAGAAGCTTTCTCCAGCCCGCGAGACTTAATAGCTGCTGCCTGTAGTGCTGCTTGATCGCGGCGGCAGGCGGCGCTCCGGATTCCGCCTCCACAAACCAGGGATTGGCGAGGGTGAGCGCGTCGATCCCCGCGTCCGCCCCGAACAGGCACAAAGCGGTTGCACCATCGCAAAGGCCAAAGCCGACCATCCGTTCCAGCCCCGGGCAGGCGTCGCGGAACGCGCGTGCCGCCGCGATCAGATCGGCTGCGCTGCCTCGAAATCCAGGATCCTCTCCCTCGCTATCGCCGACACCACGGCGATCGAACCGAAAACAAGGATGCCCCCGCTCAGCAAGTGCCGAGGCGAGCCTTTCGAACAGCCGGTGCGAGCCGATCCGAGTCTGGGTGCCTCCGGTAACGATGAGCACTCCGGTTCGCCCGGCGGCATCATCGAGTGTGGCGCCGAGCATCGCGCCTTCGCAGGCGAAGCTCAGGAGACGTCGCATCGATCGATCCATTGCGAGATATCGGAAGCAAGCGCAGTGGCGAGTTCGGGCGCGTTGGCGGGCTCGGAGCGTCGCCAGAGCGCCGGCCCCGGCACCTTCAGATCGGCCTCGCCCCGATCGCTTTCGAGCCGCACGACCCGCAGGCGCGCAGGCGCGATGGGCCGCGCGGCGCGCAGCTGTGCGAGCAACCCATCGGCGACGGGGTAGCCGGCAAGCTCGAGCACTGGCCCCGTCAACTCGTCTTGCGAGACCATGCTGGCGCGGAGGAGATCGCGTACGAGTGAGGCGCCCTCTACCGGCGCGAAATGCCAGCGCGCGGCACCGCCGCCGTCGAGCAAAGTGCCGCCGCGGACGCTGGCCTCAACCGGGACCGTGCCCGCGACCGCGGCCACATGGGCCGAAGCGTCACGAGCGGCCTTCGCCCAGTGTTCCCAGTGCACTGCTTCGAGCGGCTGGCGGCTTTCGCCGGTTCCGGGAAGATCAGGGAGCCAGCAGCAGAAACCACGGCGCGCCAGACACCGCATGATGGCGGCAAGGAAGGCGCGGGTGCGGTTCATTTCTTCGAACAGCGGCGGAAGGATGAGCATCGGGCGCGCCCCAGCAGGGCCGATCCGCATCATCCATTCTTGCCAGGGTCCGGTTTCGTAGCGGTCGTAGCAAAGACCGCTTCGTTCCATCACTGGAGCGCTTTCGCCCTGACGAACGTCAGCAACGAGCCATAAGTTTCAAGCATATCCGCGTCGACGTCATGATCTTCTATGAAGATCCCGAGCCGCTCCTCCAGCTCCGTCAAAAGCCCGGCAACCGCCATCGAATCGAACTCCGGCAGCGCGCCGAACAGCGGCGTCGCTTCGCTAAAGCCCCGCACTCGGTCATCGGCTATCCCGAGCACGTCCACCAGCACCGCACGCAGCGTTGCATCGACGTCTTCCGCATCGGTCAGGCCCACGGACATTCCCCTGTTCAGTTCGGACGTGCCGCGCCTAATCGTTTCGAGTCCGGCGGACAAGCTTGGAGGTCGCCGACCTCACGATGCCGGCAAGGCCGCTGAAACTCATCAGATCGTAGGCGGTGAGCGAATAAAGCGGTGCGCTTTGATCCATCCAGTCGGCCTTGTAGCCATGGTCACCAAAGCCGAAGTCGATCATGTCGACCCTATCGAGATCGATGGCGCGCCGGAACATTTCGACGCTGAGAACCGTACCGGGCGAATGCTGCTTGGCATCTTCGCGGTAGGCGAGCTTGTGGATCGTCGCCACCTTGTTCTCAACGGTCCAGAGCTGGGCGGCAACGGCCTTTCCGTCCATATAAGCCAGGCCGAGACGGAGCGTACCCGCAGCACCCTCCTGCTCGGCGAACTTCCGCATTAACTCTGGTGAGCCCTCGGCCGGCTTCCAGCTCGCATTATAAACGGACTCGTAATCCGCCCAAGCGGCCGCTTCGAAACGCTCGAGCACACGCAGTTCCAGGGCGGCGCTTTTCGCACGCCGGCGCGCAGTGTTGCGAAGCTTCGATGGCCGCCCCGCCCAATAGTCTTCGAAGCTCATCCCCTTCGTGCTGATCCGCCAGTTGACGCTCGTCTGCTCGAGACGCGTGAGCCAGCCGAGCCGTCTCAGCGCGCGCGGCAGCGGGTCGCCCTCGCCGACCGGTGACAGGAACAGTCGCGAAATGCCTCCACGCCTCAGGCCCCGAACGAGCTCGGCAACCGCAGCATCGGCATTGTCGCCGTCGACAACGGGCCCGAACCGGAGGCAGTACCAGTTGGAAAAGGCAAGCGCACTTGCTCCGTCTTTGGCAAGGAACAGCCAAGCGCTGGCCGCCCCGTTGCGCGCGCGTAGCGCGAGCAGTTTCCCGACGGGGGGCGTGAACTGGTGAACCAAGCGGAACCAGTCGAGCCGGTCGAACATCCATGGCCGCGCTTGCCGCGTCAGCGCCGCGCCGGCGTCGAGCTCGACAGCATCCAGATCATCGAAGAGTTCAACCTCGGCCGCCATGACGGTATTTCCTTAATCCACGTCGCCTATAGGGCGCAGTTCCTGCCGCGCCGTTAACAGGAGCCGAAGTGCAAGTACCGGATTCAAGGCCCTTTCCGCTCGATCACCTTAGCTTGCGTGGAAAGCCCGAGGCGCCCGCGCTCATTACGCGCGAAGGAGCTGTGGAATACGCGGAGCTCGAGCGACTGGTGGGAGCACTTGCAGGTGGCCTGAAGGGGAGCGGGCTAACGCAGGGTGCCCGAGTAGCGAGCTGGATTCCCAAAGGCCGTATGACGAGCCTTCTGCCACTCGCCTGTGCGCGGGCCGGCCTCGTCCACGTGCCGATCAATCCCGTGCTGAAGCGCAGCCAGGTCGCCCACATTCTGGCCGACAGCGGGGCGACGCTGTTCGTGACAGGCAAGGCAAGGCGTGCCACGCTTCACGAAACCGATGTTCCGGCCGGGTGCCGGACACTGGATGAGGAACAGGGAGCCGCGCTGTTCGATTCCGAGCCGCTGCCGCCCTCCTCGGCCGACCCACAGGCGCTTGCAGCTTTGCTTTACACGTCCGGCTCTACAGGCCGTCCCAAAGGTGTGATGCTGAGCCACGCCAATATGTGGCTGGGCGCGATCAGCGTCGCTCATTATTTAGGCCTCACGTCCGAGGATCGAACGCTCGGGGTCCTGCCGCTCAGCTTCGATTACGGCCAGAGCCAGCTTTTCTCAACCTGGGCTGCGGGTGCGTGCGTGATCCCGATCGAATATCTGTCGGCGCGGGATGTTATCCGCGCGGTCGAGCGTCATGAGATCACCACGCTTGCCGGTGTTCCGCCGCTCTGGGTGCAGCTGATCGAGGCGTCATGGCCGCCGCGCGCCGCACTCAGCCTGCGCAGGCTCACCAATTCGGGCGGCCGGCTTTCGCCGTCCATCGTCCGGCGCATGCGCGAGATCTTCCCGGCCGCCGAGATCTTTCTGATGTATGGCCTGACGGAGGCATTTCGATCGACCTATCTCGATCCGGCGCTGCTCCACGATCATCCCGATTCGATCGGCACCGCGATTCCCTTTGCCGAGATCCTGGTGGCGCGGCCCGACGGCTCGCCGACCTCCCCCGGAGAAGCGGGGGAGCTCGTTCATGCCGGTCCGCTGGTCGGACAGGGCTATTGGAATGATCCCGAGCGAACCGCGCAGCGATTTCGCCCGGCGCCGGCGCAGTCGCAATATGGCGGCATCGCCGTCTGGTCCGGTGACCAGGTGCGGACCGACGAGGAGGGGCTGCTTTATTTCGTCGGCCGCGAGGACGCGATGATCAAGACCAGCGGCAACCGGGTCAGCCCCACTGAAGTGGAGGAAGCAGCCATCGCGAGTGGGCTCGTCGCCGAAGCCGTCGCGCTTGGCCGTCCCGACGACCGGCTGGGTGAAGCTATTGTGCTCATCGTTCGCGGTGCGCCGCCGCACGGAGGGGAAGCCGAGGCGGAGCTTCGAACTCATCTGAAGCGAGAGTTACCCAATTTTATGCAACCGGCCTTTATCGTCTGGCGGGGCGAGCTTCCGAGGAACGCAAACGGAAAGCTCGACCGTGAAAGGCTGAAGAGCGAGTCGATCGCGTGACCAAACCAATGGGAGCGGTGCCGGCGGAATTTCGAGCGGACGGAAGCATG